>CAXFCV010000106.1:0-8163 GCA_964000975.1 uncultured Rhodospirillaceae bacterium
ATCTAAAACCATGACCTGATGGCCATCCGATAAAAGCGCGGGCACAAGAATAGAGCCGAGATATCCGGCGCCGCCTGTGACGAGAATATTCAGTTGATCAGTCAAAGGGCCTCTCCACTCCTATCCACATGCCTTATCCATGACGGCATGGAAACGCTCAATTTGCGAGCGGAGGTCAAACGGTTGGTTTCCCACAAAAAACCCCCGATCGTGAGCGATATCTCCATTGGTCATTTTACCAACCAGCTCGTAGTCAAAATACTTAATAACTTCATGGCGCGGGAAACATCCTCCAGTTATGATCCGAAAACCGATTTCAGCCTCCGTCAATGCCGCCATCACCTTCGTCCGATCCGCGCCATACGTCGGATTGAGAATAACGGTAAACGAAAAGCTCGAGGATATCCCGTTTTCTCGCTGGATGATAAATCGATCATCCGATTGAAAAAGAGATTGGAACAGACTCTGATTTTGGCGCCGCGCGGCGGTCATGACAGGCAGTTTCTTGAGTTGTTCAATCCCCACCGCCCCGTTAATTTCCTGCGGCCGAACATTATAGCCCGGTAAAATAAACCGGTAAGCCTCGAAAAAATCATCTGCGGTAGGTTTATAAATGCCCGAATCCCCCGGGATGTCCCGGGTCCAGCCATGATTTCGGATGGAGCGCGCCAAGGCATTGAGTTCACTGTCATCAGTGGTGAGCATCCCGCCCTCAATCGTAGAGATATGATGTGAAAAAAATGTGCTGAATGTGCCGATGTCACCAAATGTGCCGGCCTTTTGGCCGTTCAGTTCGGCATCCATAGACTCACAATTATCCTCAAAAAGGATCAGATCATGGGCGTCCGCAAAGTCGCTTATTACATCAAGCGCCGCTGGGTTCCCGAGAATACTGACCGCCAAGATCATTCGGGTCTGGGGGGTCAACGCATCCGCGAGCCGGCTTACGTCCATATTGAGCGTATCGAGTTCCACATCGACGAACCGCAACTTCAAGCCGTATTGCTGTAAGGGGTGATAGGTAGTGCTCCAGGATATGGCCGGGACGATCACCTCGTCTCCACGCTTCAAGGGCTTATCCGCACGATGGAACAAACTGGCTACACCGACAAGATTGGCAGAGGATCCAGAGTTGACCATTACCGCATGCTTACGGCCAAAGTAGTTAGCAAAGGCATGCTCAAACCGTTCAACTTTCGGTCCCATGGTAAATCTGCCGGACTCGATTACCTCTTGAATGGCCGTTTTTTCCTCGTATCCCCAGGTATCAGCTGCCAGATCGTAATACATTCGCCCTCTCATTCACTAGACCATCAGGTACGGGAGCAGCGTCAACCAATACTCTCATCGCTTCTGGGCTCCCCCCAAATCCCATCGCTCCGATCCAAAATACTCAACGAGATGAGAAATCGAACTGCGGCCCATTGCTAGTATGGACTCGGCCGACGATCCTCCTGTGTGAGGTGTACAGTACAGGTTCGGAAGATTGAGAAATGCGATATCGTTACTGGGCTCCATCTCAAAGACATCAATTGCAGCGCCCGCGATTTGATGATCCTTCAGTGCTGCTTTCAGGGCTCCCTGATCGACAACGCCGCCACGGGCCACGTTAATAAAATAGGCATCATTTTTCATGGCGTTAAAGACCCGGGCATTGATCAGAGCACGAGTGCTATTATCAAGCGGTGTATGAATACTGATGATGTCCGAGTTGACGTAGATATCGTCCTTGCTAGCCTCCTGCACGCCATTTGCCTCATAATACTCGGTCTGATCGATAATATCATTGACCAAGATGCTGCATCCGAAAGGCTGCAGAAGCCCGACGACTTCCTTACCGATATGGCCCACACCAATGAGTCCAATGGTCCGGCCGCTCAAATCGGTGCCCCCGGCTTTGGTCCAGTCCTGTCTGTCCCGCAACCTGCGCGCGGCAAAAAAAACATTCCGACTGAGGCCGATCATGTAACAGAGTGCCATCTCGGCAACACCGCGCCGATTGACGCCACCGGTCCAGCCAATGTGAACATGGCGGTTAATGCAGGCTGCCTGATCAATATTGTCGAGTCCAACGCCGTACTTGGACACGATCTTTAAATCAGGGCAGGCGGCAAGCACCTGTTCGGTGATGGGCTCCAAGCCCACCACAACACCATCAGCGCCGTCGAAATAAGCAATGATTTCTTCTTCTGTATAGCCTCGACTTCGATCATTGAACACAGCACTCGGAAACGCAGCACGCAGCTCTTCCCGCAATACCGGGTGGGATGAAAAACTTTTGGATGTAACTTTGATGACAGGACTGGCCATCTAATTTAATCCCTTGTGAGCGCCAGAGCCGCCTCGATGATGTGAGGCGTATCAATACCGTAGAGATCATGGAGGGTATCACGATCACCGTTTAAAACCTCGAAACCATCTTTAAGGCCCAGACGTTTTATGGGTTTCATAACCCCTTGATCGACCAGAATCTCGGCAACCGCGCTCCCGAAACCGCCTTCCAGAAGCTGCTCCTCCACGGTTAAAATAGCCCCATATTCCGCCAGCACATTTGCCATCGCGGGCTCATCAACGCGTTTAAGCCGAAACAGATCGATCACGCCGGTCGAGACCCCCTGTTGGACAAGCGCCTCCCTAGCATTGAGCGCTTTGTGGACCAAATACCCGCACGCACACACTACAACATCATTTCCTTTAGCCAGATGCGCAAAGCCCTGCCCTTGAAGCGTGGCGAAACCATCATCATATAATGTATCCTGAGGCTGTCGCTCCAGCCGGATATAGCGGAACTTTGGATGGTTGATGGCCTCCAACGTCAGTGCCGCAGCTGAGAATGCATCCGCAGGACTGAGCACTTCAATTCCGTTGAGCGCACGCATACAAGCGATGTCTTCCGGGGTAAAATGGGTCAGCGTAGCGTGGTCATAACCAAGGCCGACGCCTACCGCGATCAGCGTAACCGGAAGATTCATGGATGCTATGACGCACTTCACCTGCTCATAGCATCTGGCAGTGATAAACGGCGCCATAGCATATAGGAAAACTTTTTTCCCAGAGAGGGCCAAACCCGATGCCAAATCGACCATATTTTGCTCGGAAATACCGGCGTGAATGAACTGGCCAGGCAGCTTTTCCCGGAATTTATCCAGCGCCGCAGCACCGAGGTCCGCGCTTATAAATAAAATGTCCTTATCTTCTTGGGCAGCGGCGTAAATCTGTTCTATCACCGCATCACGCATGAGCTTCGGTTTGGGGCTCCTCATAACCTTCGCATTCATGGATCATACCCCTACTTTTTGGAGGCCAAGTTCAGCGCGTGCAACGACGATCTGCGCCTCGGACGGCATCCGGTTGTGCCATTCGGGCCGGCCCTCCATGAAGGAGATACCCTTCCCTTTAACAGTGTTGGCGATGATAGCAAGGGGCTTACCTTGAGTGTCTCCCACATGGGAAAATGCCGCCATCAAGTCCGCAAAAGAATGGCCATCAACCGACATGGCGGACCAGCCGAAACTTCGCCATTTACCCTCAAGATCGCCGAGCGCAACAAGGTCCTCGGTCTTCCCAAGGATGCAGAGATCATTTCGATCAACGATTACTACCAAATTATCTAGATCATGGTGCGCAGCGAACATCGCCGACTCCCAAATGGATCCCTCGTAACACTCCCCATCTCCAAGGACAACGAATGTCCGATAGTCTGCACCATCTTGCCGCGCAGCGAGCGCGAAGCCGGCCCCCATGCCAACACCGTGCCCAAGTGAGCCAGAAATGCCTTCAATCCCGGGAATACGAGTGTCCGCATACATGCCGAGAAGTCCACCCGGCTGAGTAAAACGGTCTAGTTCGGTGGGATCATAAAATCCAAGATCGGATAGTATAGGATATTGCACCATGGCCGCGTGACCTTTGCTGACAATGATCCGGTCCCGGTTCGGGTCGTCGGGCTCACCAGGCACGACGTGGGCGACGCCCCCATAATAGAGTGCCACCATGATCTCTGCGCAGGAGTAGGAGGATGGGATATGGCCTTTACGTTGCCGCATGACCATATCCCACAGTGCACGGCGCAACCACAGCGCCTTGTTTTCAAGGTCATTTATCTTCACGCTTAATTTTCCCGTTCTTGGCGGACAGTCGTTAAGCTGCCGTCCGCTCTTCCAATAATTTGCGGCTCAGAGGGATGGAGACCATCCGAAAAATATGATCGACGACATCCTGGCCAAATTTCTCTTTCACCATTTTGAGACAAGTTGGGCTGGTAAAATATTGATCGAAGGCATTGTCCCGAAACTCGAGTATTTCCGCAGCTGTACAAAACCGATTGCTCAATGGTTTGGCGTTGAAGTCTTCGGTAGCGACCCGAGCCACCTCGTCCGCACTTGCCATCATGGCAGGCGCATCATAAATGGCCACCCTATGACCCTTTCGGCGGACATAGGTTGCAAATAGCCCAGCGAACACCGGGGGTTCGATCGCCGAAAATTCGTCTCCCAAACCCTGATAAATCTGTTTCCTGTCACCTGGATTGATGAACAGTACGTCCACGCTATCTGCCATTTAGGCTCCTCCTGCCCACATATTCGGTTTTTATTTTAAGAGTTATTCTAAAAGATGGTCAAACGATAGGCGATGGAATCTTAATTATTCATGACTCACGAAATGAATTTTGACAGTGACACGACTGATAATCGTCCTATCGTTTGTAACCCGATGATAAGCTGTAAAGTTTCGAGGTTGAGACCGTCACGATTGAAGAGTTTTCTTCGGTACTCTCTCCTGGTGGGACTAAGGCCCAGATGTCAGAGCACTTAATCAGAGAAAATTTAGAATGGATATAGGGTTTACCCTTAATCTCATCGAAAAATCAGCGATGGGCGCGAATGACCCCGGTAGCAAACACAAACAAACTTATTTCTGCCGGCCACCGCTTCTCAAACCTTTGAGGCACTGGCCTATGGACGGGATACGCACTGCTGAGCGTTAGTAAAGTGTATCACGAGATATAAACGGCCATTCCCAGGGTTAGGATTTGCGCGCGGACGCGGTTCCTTACCTTCCAAGTATTCATGGGGTTTGAACCCTGCCAACGTCCGCATGGCTGTTGGAGCAAGCGCATTAGCAAGCTGGGATGGAGATCCGAGAGAAACCCTGACGATGGGTTATCTGATATTCCGTCCGGGACAGCCAATCCGACACGCTGCTATGTTGCATTACTCGAACATTGGTTACTTAGGATCTGCCAGATCCTGCAGGCCCTGACAACGCGCTAACAAGATGGTCGATGACATAGAAACGATTCCCGTTTAACATCTGTCGTCGCGGTCAAAAAGTCTAATCACATTGGTAAAATCTTCCTCCGCATATCCTCTGCTAGCGATCTGACGCAGCATTTCAACGGCGACAGATGACATAGGGAGCGGAGCCCCTTTTTTCTGACCAAGGTTTCGCGCCGTATCCAAGTCTTTCATCATAGTATACACGTGTCCTAAGAAAGGTTCGTATTGCCGTTTGGCGAACCGAGGTCCGAATATCTGAAGGGGAATAGAATCGGCAAATCCGCCAGCGAGCGCCTCTGGCAACGCTGATGCGTCGACACCGCACCGCTCCGCCAGGCTAACGGCCTCCGCGATCGTCACAAGATTGGAGGCCGCAATAACTTGATTGCAAAGTTTCGTAACCTGACCGGCACCGCTCGAACCCATGTGGGTGAACCGAGCGGAGAATTGACCGACGGCCTTCCGGACTCGATCCACATCTGCAGCTTTCCCGCCGGCCATTATGGCGAGGGTTCCCTCTTCCGCCCCCTTCACCCCGCCTGACACGGGGGCATCGACCCACCCCATCCCGCACTGCTCTCGTAGACGGGTAGAAAATTCCCGTGTACGGTCCGGCCTCATGCTCGAAAAATCCACGAGTAATTGATGGTCTGAGCCTGCCGCAGAAATGCCGTTAGCGCCGAACACCACCTCCTCCACCGCCTGAGCATCCGTGAGGCATTGAAATACAAAGTCTACTTGGCTCGTTACCCCGGCGGGACTCTCCGCCTCCGTTGCCCCCTCATTCAAGACCGGTAGAATTTTCTCCCGGGTCCGGTTCCATACCACTACGTTGTAGCCGGCCGCCAGAAGACGCGAGGTCATGGGTGCCCCCATAAGGCCAACGCCAATAAATCCGATTATGGGTTTTGTCTCTGCCATGGCTAAACCTCCCGCTCCCATTTTACATTACCGGCATGTGTCACCGCGCCGAGGTTAGCTGGTCCAACCGTGGCAGCATATTTTTGAAGAGCCCCCGCCAACTTGGTAAAATCGGGCGGTATCCAATTTTCCCGACGGGCCTGCAACTCTTCTTCGGTCAAATTAACACCGATGGTGCCGGCGGCTGCATCGATGCGAATGGTATCCCCCGTCTCGATCAATGCAATCGGACCACCATCAGCAGCTTCAGGACAGGCATAACCGATGCACATGCCACGAGTAGCACCTGAAAACCTCCCATCGGTCAGAAGTGCCACTTTTTCGCCCATGCCTTGGCCATAGATTAAAGCTGTGACGCCGAGCATTTCCCGCATTCCAGGACCCCCTTTCGGCCCCTCATTTCGGATAACAATCACAGATCCGGGGGCATAGTCTCCAGTGTGAATGATCTCCATGCAGGCTTCTTCATTTTCGAACACAAGCGCAGGCCCCTCGTGAACGAGCTTTTTCAACCCCGCGACTTTCAAAAGCGCACCGTCAGGGCACAGATTACCCTTTAACACCACTAGGCCGCCCGTCTCTGAGAGGGCCTCGTCATTCCTCATCACTACACGGCCGTCTGGTGGATTGGCATTGGCAACCGCATTGGAGAGTTTTTCGCCTGTGATTGTGAGGCAATCGTCATGCAGAAAGCCTCCTTCAAGCAGTTCCTTAAGAATCACCGGGACACCGCCAACTGCGAAAACATCCTTCGCATGATAAAGCCCACCGGGCCGAAGGTTGGCAATCAACGGCGTGCGTTGAAACACATCTGCCACATCATCTAACGTAAATTGGAGGCCGGCCTCATGTGCAATTGCCGGCAAATGCAGCCCAGCATTCGTCGAGCCGCCGGTGGCAGCCACAACTGCAGCAGCATTTTCCAGGGACTTAATCGTCACAAGGTCCCTCGGAAGTGGCCCCTCCTCCTCGATGCCCTTCATGACGATCTCGCCTGCGCGCGCCGCCATCGGCTGTCGAGACTCATCCACGTTTGCAATCATTGAGGATCCGAGGGGCGCTAGGCCCAGGGCCTCCGATACCATGCCCATAGTATTGGCGGTGAACTGTCCCGCACACGCCCCGGTCGTCGGCAGGCAAGCCCGCTCCAGTTCGTCTACTTCCTCCCGGGTCATGTCTTTGGTCATCAGAGCGCCGACCGCCTCGAACGCATCCAGAACGCTGATGTCCTTGCCTCGCCATGTTCCGGTGAGGGCACTGCCGCCAAATAGAAAGACCGACGGCACATTGCAGCGGACCATGCCCATCATGAGGCCGGGCAGGTTTTTATCACAGCCACCGATCCCGACGATCCCGTCATAGGCGTGGCCTCTAACCACCAACTCTACACTGTCGGCAATAACTTCACGGGAAATCAGAGAAAATTTCATCCCCTGATGGTTCATGGAGATTCCATCAGATACGGTAATGGTTGTGAACTCCCTGGGTGTCCCGCCGGCGACTGTGACACCCTCTTTGACCGCGGCAGACTGCGGGGTTAGGTTCATGTTGCAGGGCGTCATCTCGCCCGCCGTCGTCACTACCCCAACAAAGGGTTTCGCCATAGCGTCATCATCGACCCCCATGGCCCGCATAAAGGCCCTATGGGGGACCCGGTCCAAACCTTCCGTGGTTATTCTGGATCTAAGTTTTGGTTTATCGGCCATCTGGTTACTCGCTTTTTATTTTTTACCAGCGTCAAGCAAAGCTTCGCAAATATGGTGCGCATGAGAAAGCCTTAACCTGGAGAACGCTAAACTTGTGCAATAATACCAAATATTCTGTAATTGATCTTTTCCGGCGGTACCATTCACTACCGCTGTAACTGCCCGAAATCAGAAGATTTAGATAAAGCGCTATCCGGACGAGACATATTTTACACTTTCTAAAAATTCAATATCAGAACACTGAGAGTGGTCTGTGG
>CAXFCV010000107.1:0-7888 GCA_964000975.1 uncultured Rhodospirillaceae bacterium
AGCCGGTCGGCCTCTTGTGCGAGAATTTCGACGACGTCCGGATGATCCTCGGCCAGTTTTTTGGTGATGAGGCGTTTCCTGATTTCAATCGGCCCGGACCCGCGTTTCGCCGTCAGGAATACATCGGCATAATTCTCAAAGGCAAATATGTCCCTGTTGGCACTGTCGACCCATGTTTGAATTTTCAACCCGTTTTCTTTGTCGGTCTTGGCGCCGCCGCTTAAGATTTCAGCAGCAAGTTTGAGACCCAATAGATCATGGGCGCCATCTGACACGGCGTCCTCAAACAGACATTCCGGTGTTTCCGTTTCATCGACGCCCAAAAGCGCCCGGGTCGCAGCGATGGTTGGCGCCAATCCACCGTGCCGGTTCAACAGGCGCCGCAGTCTCCCCCGCGACGATGCCAGAGACGTCAACAGGTCTGGAAATCCGGTTTCATGGACATGCTGGGTGATTTCTTTTAAGGCGTCCGCAAGTGCATCATTCTCACCCGAACGCGCAGTCGCCAGGATCTGCTCTTTGGCTGTGTCCAGCAGTTCGGCAGCGTGCCGTTCGTCGACCAGTGTGAAGTGCGGCGACATCTGAGCTTCCAGGGGAAAGCGCCGTAAAAGGGACTGGCAAAAGGCGTGGATTGTCTCAATATGCATCCCGCCCGGGGTTTCGAGAACCTGGGCAAACAAACGCCTGGCGCGTGTCATGTGATACGCTTCCGGTGGCATGCCAAGGATCTGTGACAGTCGGTTTTCGAGTTCCTCATCGTCCAAGATTACCCAATCGCCCAAATACCTGAATACCCGGCTTTCCATTTCCGCAGCGGCGGCTTTTGTGAACGTCAGGCATAAGATTTTCTGTGGTGGACAGCCAGACAACAGAAGGCTCAGGACACGTTCGGTCAGAACCTTGGTCTTCCCGGTGCCGGCCGACGCCGAGACCCAAGCAGACACATTTGAGTCAATGGCTTCCTGTTGCGAGGCATTTGCCAGCCGGCCGGTCTCAATTATTTGTGTGTCGGCACTGGTCATCAGACGTCTGGGTTCCCGCTCTCTTCCCCGGCGACCGCCCATTCTTTGACGCGCGCCAAATGTTCGTAATCGGAAAACCGGGGGGCTTTATCCGGGCGGGGACGGGCTTCATAAGGTGTGTCGTTCCGGTCAAAGAGCCGTATCAACGCTAATAATCCGTCTTTTGCTTCTTTCGCCAGTTGGGCGGCCTCTTTACCCACTCGGACAACCTCACCCGGTGGGACACTGCCGCGAAGCTGCCAATAGTCCAACGCCGCAACCTCAGCGGCCGGCAAGTCGTTAAACCCGCTCTCCCCAGCGATCAGCGCTTCCAGGGGCAATTGAGGGGCGAATCCGGCTTTTACTTCCTTGGCCGACGGCGCGGCCCCGGTTTTATAATCAATGATGCGTAGGGTGCCGTCGGTCAAAAGATCAATCCTGTCGGCCGTGGCTGTAAGAAGAAAGGCTCCCTCGGTTCCGTCTAGCTCGAGCGTTCCGGAAACTTCGCTCCAAATCCGCTTGACGTCCGACCTGGTGGACCGCTCCCGCGCAACGAACCAGTTAGCGATCCGCAGAAACCTGGGCCACCAAAAGGCCCAGGCTGCAGGGTGGGAAAGCACGTCCTGAAAACGTTGACGACCCAGTTCAATCAGTTCCGCTTCTGCATCGTCCGGCAGGTCGGCCGCTAATTCTGCTGGATACCTGTCGGCAAAGGTATCCAGAATTCGATGAATGAGCGTGCCGTAATCGGCGGTGTCGGGTTCTTGTTCAAGGGGCGGGATAGGTTTTAGATTTAAAATATGACGAGCATATATGGCGTAAGGATCACGCATCCAGGTTTCAATCTGGGTGACGGAAAGACGCCGTGGCCGCGCCGTAACAGGCGGTCTGGGTGCGGGCGGATTAAAGGGCCTTATGCTGTCCGGTTTGTCCAAAAGTGTTTGCCAGTGCTCCCACGGTTTGGACGGCAGCAGTGCGGCATACTGTTCCTGGGCCTCAAAAAACTGGGTAAGGCGCAAAAGCCATCGTGCCGGGACCGTCGGGGTACCTGCCACGCGTCGGGACCGGGTCAGGACCACATGGGGGGCGCAAAAGGCTTGGACAAAATCATGCGCCGTCAGCCCAATCCGTCGCTCCAGGGACGGCAGGCCAAACCGTTGGCGCATGGGACGGCTCATCCATGGATCGCCGTGAACTTCGGGCGGCCAAGTGCCTTCGTTGAGACCGGCCAGAATCATCAAATCGGCATGTTGCAAGCGGGCCTCGAGGAGGCCCCAGATGTTCAGCCTTGGGTGCTTTCCGTAGCGAGGGCGAACTGCTCGGCCTGCCAACAGGGAGTCCAGAAGGCCGGGATAACCGCGTATCTGTAGAACTGGGAGAACATCCGCACTGTCCAAGACCTCTGCCATGAACGCCGCCGCCTCCTCCCCGGCGTCTTTGGCCCACAATCTGGCAGGTCCAGCCTGGTCATCCGTTGCCGCCAAATCCTCCGCCGCGCGGATATGAGCCTCTACAGTTGATCGAAGGCTGCCATCGCCTTGTGCAAAGATATCCCGCAGCCGAGCCGTTTTTTCTCCCAGGACATCGAGAACTGACAAAAGGGCGTCTGACCCGCCCTGCGTTTCAACCTGATGTCGTAAGCCCTCCAGGCCCGGCGCTGGCAGCGGTCCTCGTAGAGCACTCACTTCCAAGAACCGCATGAGACGGCGGAATTCAGCTGGATCATAACCACACGCCGCCAGGGGATGCTTGCCGAATTCCAAGAGGTTTACAGGACGGAACCCGCTCGACACTAGGGTGGCGCAAAGCCTCAGGAAGGTGACCGGCGGCGACAGGGCAAGGGGTGTTCCGGCAGAATCGTCGATTTTAATTTCCCAGCGATGCAGTTGTGCGGTGACGCGCCTCGCCAGATCGCGGTCCGGTGTAATCAGCGCTGCCGTCTTGCCCGGTGTCTCCAAAACCTCCCGCATCATCAGGGCGATGACGCCGGTTTCCTCGTCCGGGCTTGGACATTCCAGATAGTCGATTTGATCGTACACAGATGCAGGCAGGGATTTTTGGTCACGCCAGGAGCCGAGCGATACGTAGGGGCGGAGGGCAGTGTTGATCACGGCTGCGCGGTGGCGGTCTAGTTCTTCAGGAAGAGACGGCCAGACCTTCACATCAGCCGGTGAAAGTTCCATCCGCTCGAGAAGATGGTACATCCCATATTGCGGATGCGTCTCTTCGAGGACGCCGATTTCCGTGTCGGAGAGTGTCTGATCTAGGCCGGGCAGGACCACGCTGCCGTCGGGAAGGGTTGCGACCAAATCCAGAAGCTGGGCCGTTGCCGGAATGGTTCCCGTCGACCCAGCAGCGATCACGGGGCCCGGGGGAGGGGACGTCTGCCAGTTCCGAGTCTGGGCCTTGAGCAAACGGTTGCGTCTGTCCGCCGGGTCAAGATACCCCTCTTCCGCCAGAATATTCGGCCATTCCCGAATGAGAATTTCCAAAAAATCCAGGGTTAACTGCCAATGTTCCGAAAGCTCCGCCGGGACGAGCTCGGCTAAACTATCAAACGAAAGCTGTTCGGTTTGGACTTGATCCAAAAGACGGCCTAGTTCAGAGGCGAGCCGGGCGCTTTGATCAATCGGGATAGCGGCATTTTCCTTGGCATGGACAAGTTGGGTAAGCAAAAGCTGCCGCCTGAGACCGGGAATGGCGGGAGGTAAATCCTCCGCTTCGGACAAGCCGCCGTCGGGCCAGCCGGTCAGCAGTATTTGCTCTTCGTCCAAATCTCCGAGGGGGATCAGGTTCGGTAGAAGGATTGGCTTTCCTCCGCTCATCCGCAGAAAGGCCTCCCGGATGCTTCGGACGGCCCGGCGCGTTGGCAGCAGAAGAGTATAGCCAGTTAGGGCAAGAGGATTACCGGCCACCTGGTCAAGCAAGCCCTTCGCCAACGCATCGGCGAAGTGCGCCCCGGAGGGAATAGTGTAAACGGATTTGGACGCCTGCGAACCGGTGGCCATGGGTGATGCCTATCTGCGCCTGATGCCCGGAAAGCGTTGGCGGAAATATCCCTCCGCCTCACTCAATCCACCGGCAGTTCCGATGTGGAACCAGTCGCCGTCGTGTATCAACCCAAACAGTCTATCCTCCTCAATCGCCTGATCGTAAATTAGGTTGAGTGAAAAGAACCCGGCGGGGGCAACCGCGAGCGACGATGCCTGAAGAATTTGCACACCTGCAAATAGATAGGGGGAAATTTCCCGTTCCGGTCGCCTGATCAGAGCGCCCTCAGGGTCGACAATAAAATCACCTCTGCCCTCATAGCCATACGCCTCAACAGTCGAGTGCAGGAGAAGCAGGGCGTCCATGCGGCTCTGATCCCACGTGCAGGCAAGACGTCTCAGGGCTGAGGTCGGCCCGTCTAGCCAGAGAACATCGCCGTTGATAACGAAAAAAGGATCCTCGCCTAGCAGCGGTAGGGCTTTGGCGATGCCCCCTCCAGTTTCTAAAATTTCATCCGACTCGTCGGAAATCACAACTTCAACATCTGTCCGTCGGGTAATATGTTGTTCAATCAGGCTACCCAAATGGTGGATATTAATCACCACTTTCTCGATGCCGCTCGCGGCCAGATGGTCAATGCTATGATCTAGCAGGGTGCGTCCCGCAACTTCGAGCATTGGCTTTGGCGTTTTGTCCGTTATTGGCCGTAGCCGTTTGCCGAAACCCGCTGCAAGAATCATGGCGTTTTTTGGCATTATTCCTGTCATGTCCGGACGGTTGCTTCCTGCAAGTTGCGCTTTTCTGCTGGCAGCCATGTGTCCAGCCAGGTTTTTAGCGGGGCAAGGACTGATCTGGCGCAGGCAGTCTCCAGTAACCGCCAAACGCGCGGAATATGACCCAAATAGCTGGCTTTTCCGTCTCGAATGGCGAGGCGAGTAAATATGCCAATGACCTTACAATGACGTTGTGCGGCTAAAATAGCAAAGGATGTACCAAAGGCCTTCCTGTCGATCCCCGGAAAAGCCGCCAAGTATCTGTTGATCATGGCTTGGCTCAAATCGAGCGGAACGTCCCGGCGAGCATCTTCCAAAAGGGACATCAGGTCATAGGCCGGCGGCCCCACCACGGCATCCTGAAAATCCAAGAGGCCACAGGCGGCCACGCCATCTCGTTTCGGCAACCACATGAGATTGTCCGCGTGGAAATCCCGCAGTACGAGGGTTTCGTGAATGGCAGAGGTGCCCGGAAGTATCTCCCGCCAAAGGTTTTCATAGTCGCGCCGAGCCGCGTTAGAGCGTTCCGAGACTAGAGGCATATACCAGTCCGTGAGTAAAAAAACTTCGTCCAAGTAACGGTCCGTATCATACATTGGAAGTCCAGCAGGCACAGTGACTTTGGGGGTACGGCTATGCAAATCAATCAGGAGGTCAACCGCTCCCTCATACATCGGTTGCTCGGCCATACCGATTTGCAGGCTATGGGTAAATGTGGTGTCGCCAAAATCTTCTAGCAAAATGAACCCGTCTTGCACGGCTTCAGCAAAAATTTCAGGTGCACTATAACCCAAAGATCGCAAGTGCCGAGCAATAGCCAAAAATGGGCGAATGTCTTCCTCGCCTGGCAGGGCATCCATCAGCACTGCTCTTTGGGTTCCAAGCGTAACTCGTTCATAGCGACGAAAAGAGGCATCCCCGGTGAGGGGGTGCCTCTGCGCACCGGACCAGCCTGCCGTTTCCAGGAAGGAGTTGAGATGGTCCAACCGCGAAGACATCAAAAGAGGTCCTTCAGATCGTCCAGTCTGCACATCCAGTCGCCTGCGCCGACCGCCTCGACAACTCTCCCGGTTGATGAGTTTTCGATCATCCGGATGGTTAGATAGTCCTTGGGCATATAGGGCCCGAGTCGATCCGGCCATTCAATGAGGGAAATGCCATCCGGCAATAGCTCTTCCAGGCCAAGCTCAAACGCATCTTCAGGGGATGCAAGCCGGTAGAGGTCGAAATGGTGGATGGGGCCCGAGGTGCCATCATAGGATTGCACAAGGGTGAATGTGGGGCTTGGGACTTCATTTCCGCCGTCCAAGGCAGTGATGAAGGCGCGGGCAAAAACTGTTTTTCCGGCACCAAGGTCACCCTCCAGGGCAATCACATCGCCGCGCCGCGCCGAAAGGGCTAGGCGGGCGGCGAGGTCTCGTGTGTCCTGCTCCGACGATAGTGCGCGGTGTAAGATCTTATCTGGCATCTTCTATTGTCTACTTTAGTGAGGCGTTTTGCAAAAGAGTTGATTTGCTTATCTGGAGTTAATTTCTAAGCGGCGGGCAAGCGGCAGACGACGGCGGTCCCACGATTGGGCTTGGACGACATGGAAATGGTTCCCCCGTGCCGGGCGATCAGGTCTTTTACAATTGTCAGGCCAAGGCCGTGTCCTGAAAAGGCGCCTTCCCGCAGGGTGGTTGATTCGGGCTGGTTAATCCGCTCCACCGCTTCTCTTGGCAAACCGGCACCAGTGTCCGAGATTGTGAGGCGGAGCATCCGGTCCTCCCGGGTTGCCGCTACCGTGATGGTGCCGCCTGATCCGGTGAACTCCAGCGCATTATCTAGAAGATGACGTATCGCTCGGCCAAGCCGGTTCTCGTCTGCCGCGAGCCAACCAATGTCCGCTGGACAGTCCAATGTGAACGCGATGGTTTTTCCACGTGCCGCGGTTTCGTAAGGGGCTGTTAAAGCTACAAGAAAGGCATGAAAAGCAAAGGTATCCAGCGCCAGGTCTTCCTGTCCAGAATCCAGCGAGCTGAGGTCCAGAACGTCTGTTAGTAAAGTCAGCATGCGCTGAGAGGAGGAAGTAATGCCCTCCACACAGTCTAATTGTTTGGCGCTCAATTCACCGAAGGTGTTGCTGGAGAGCAGTTCAGCAAAACCTGACAAGCGTCTCAGGGGCGTTCTTATTTCATGTGATAGCATGGCCATAAAATGCGACTTCAGACGGCTCTCCTCTGCCGCCGCTTCGGCTTTCGATTGCAGTGCCGACTCAGCGTTGGCTGCTGCCGTGCAATCCCGATAAGTCAGCACGGTGCCTCCGTCCGGTAGTGGCAGGTTGGCAGCGTTCAGTGCTCGACCATCATTAAGATATAGACGTACAGTACATGCGGAACGGCCCAGCAGTTTTCCGGCCAACCGGTCTCGCGTCGCCGGCCAGGAAGAGTGTACCGGGAGCTGAACTCTCGTTGCGTCCAGAAATTGCGCAAGGGACGGTTCGTCCGCGCCAAAATCCGGCGTTAACGCCCAGATATCTCGAAAAGCGCGATTGTGATAGCGAAGCCGGCCATGGGCACCGAAGACGGCTAGGCCTTCCTCCAGCTGATCAAGCAACGATCGATGCGTCGACCGTTCCTCATTAAGATCACGAGCGGCGGAAACCTTTTCGCTCATGTCCTCAAATGTCAGGAGACGTCCAGTCGGCAGGGGCGTGGCAGTGCAGACAATAATGCCACCCGACGGCAGGTAAAGGGTTTCTTGTTGGGGAATTTTTAACGCATGGAGACGGGAAAGTGTGTCGTCGGCATAAGCCGTAAAATCAGACTGCTCGGGTAGGCGCCTGTGATCCCTGAGCCGCTCTAGAACAGATCTGTAGGTGGGACGCTGGGTGAGCCAGTTTGCATCGAGACCCCATAAGGTCCGGCAAGCTTGGTTGGTGCCTTGAACCGTCAATTGGTCATCCAAGAGGATTACTGCAATCGGCAACGCCTCAAGCAGGTCCAAAGTCATTATCTCGGAGTGTGTGATGGTCACGGATGAATTTTAATCGTGACTTAAATTGTGGACAAGACAAAGAAAAGCCCCGCACGCAGCAGGGCCCTCCTATTATCTATGTTTTGTCGCCGGTTAGTAGCGGTAGTG
>CAXFCV010000108.1:0-8299 GCA_964000975.1 uncultured Rhodospirillaceae bacterium
CTACCGCGGGATACATCACCCGGCCTCTTCGAGACGGGCACCTTTTCACCAAAGGCCAACACCTTCCCCAACGGCTGCCATGTTGTGGAGGTGGAAATCGATCCAGAAACAGGTGACACCAAAATAGTTGGCTACGTGATGGTCGATGACGTGGGGACAGTCATCAATCCCTTAACGCTCAAGGGCCAAATTCACGGCGGAGTTGCCCAGGGCGTAGGTCAAATTCTAATGGAGCAGGTCATCTATGATCCGGATAATGGCCAGCTGCTCGCGGGCTCCTTTATGGACTACGCCATGCCGCGAGCGGATACTGTTTCGCCCATGAAAATCATCACCAACGAGGTGCCCACGGATCTCAATCCCCTAGGTGCCAAGGGCGGCGGTGAGGCGGGTACTGTGGGCGCCATGCCAGGGTTGATGAATGCCATTATGAATGCATTGTCTTGTGCCGGTGTCGACCATCTGGACATGCCAGCCACGCCAGATCGAATTTGGCGAGCCCTTCAATACGCAAAAAAATCTGCCTGACGCGTCCAAAACAGCAAACAAATAAAAGGCAGGTAAACAGGCCAGGAGGGCGCAAGAGAGAGACAGAGAGCGGGGCAGAACACTGGTTCAGAAGACTAATCCAGCATGAGAGAGACCATGCCGTCAGCGAGCTTCGGCTCAAACCAGGTGGTTTTTGGCGGCATGATCTCTTCGGCATCCGCTACCGCGATCAACTGATCCACAGACGTCGGATAAAGAGAAAACGCGACAGCCCAGTCCCCGCTGTTGACCCGCTTTTCCAACTCAGCCATGCCACGAATACCCCCAACAAAATCAATACGGGATTCTGTGCGTGGATCCTCAATGCCCAAAATCGGCGATAGAACTGCCGTTGTTAGCACACTGACATCCAGATCCGCCGTGGGATTGGCAGGGTCAGGCAAGCCACCTGTATAGATCAGGCTGTACCATTGGCCTTGCACGTACATGCCGAAAGTTCGGACGGCATCAGGTTTTACCGGATCAGCACTTTTTTCAACCGCAAAAGAACCTCCGAGACGGAGGATAAGGTCCGCGACCGACAATCCATTCAGATCCTTAACCACCCGATTGTAATCTAACACCTGAACTTCAGGTTTGGGGAAACTCACAATCAAAAATGAGTTATAGGGCTCATCCCCAGTATGATATGGATTTTTAGCATGTCGTTCAGCAGCAACCCGAGAAGCCGCCGCTGACCGATGATGCCCGTCCGCGATATAAATGACCCCTAAGCGATCGAAACCGGCTGTTATTCGCGCCATCCTCGCGACGTCAGACACCATCCACAAGGTGTGACGGACGCCCCCCTCTCCAATTACGGAATATTCAGGAGTGCCCAACATAACTTCTTTCGTCACACCACTTAAATCCGGATCTGGCTGATGGGTCGTGAATACTGGGCCTGTCTGGGCATTAACGGCAAGGATCTGCTTGAACCGGTCCGTCTCCTTGTCGGGGCGAGTCAACTCATGGCGGCGGATCAAATTCTTCTCATAGGCCTGGACGGAACCTGCTCCTACGATCCCGGTTTGAATATGCTCACCCATCTGGACCCGATAAACGTAATACGCCGGTACGGGGTCTCGCACGAGCACTCCCGCCTCAATCATGCGATTAATATTTTCTGCGCCTTTGGAATAAACCGCTTCATCATAAGGGCTTTTGCCCGCAGGCAAGTCGATCTCGGGCTTGGATATATGAAGAAAACTCCATGGTTTACCCTCTGCAAGAGCCCGCGCCTCTTCGGTATTCAGCACATCATATGGAGGTGCGACAACATCGCTCGCATAATTGGGGGATGGTCTCAGGGCAGCAAAAGGTTGCACAAGTGGATGGGACAAAGGTGGCTACCTCACAAATATAAACAGCAACATATCGAACGCACCAGTTGAGCACCGTACAACAGGATTCCCAAAAATAACTACGATTTACCAATTCTAATGGCAACGAAGCCGATCCCACTCTGCCGATCCATCAGAAGCAAAATTGACTTTCTGCCAGATTTCATGGCTTCTTCAACTCTTTCATTTACTTCGCTAGGTGATCTAACCTTGGTCTGGCCGACCTCCATAATCACATCCCCTGGCTTTAACTGTTGCTCTGCTGCCGCGCCGTCTGGAGACACAGAGGTGATAACCACGCCTTTGGCAGATTTTCTGAGTTTGAAGCGGGCTCGGGTTTTGGCACTGATCATCGCCAATGTGACACCAAGCGCCGTAATTTTAAATTCCTGGGTAGAATTCTCAACCGTTTCCTTGGGCTCTTTCCTCGCAGCTACCTGGTCTTCCTGGAGTTCACCGACCGACACCGTAGCCGTGACTCGCTTGCCGTCCCGCCAGACCACAACCGGCACTTTTTTGCCAATTTCGGTGTTCGCTACGATACGCGGTAGACTCCGCATCTCAGCCACCGACTGGTTGTTGAATGACAAGATGACGTCGCGTGACTTCAACTTGCCGTCTTCCGCGGGACTGCCCTTGGTCACCTCTGCGACAAGTGCCCCTTGGGCTTTCTTGAGACCGAGGCTCTCGGCAATCTCGTCTGTCACCTGCTGAATGCGAACCCCGAGCCAACCCCGGCGGGTGCGGCCAAAGTTACGCAATTGGTCAATGACACTCACGGCTATCGATGCGGGAATGGAGAAACCAATGCCGATGCTTCCCCCAGTGGGAGAAAAAATGGCCGTGTTGATGCCAACTACCTCACCCTCCATGTTAAAGAGCGGTCCTCCAGAGTTACCCCGGTTAATTGAAGCGTCGGTCTGGATAAAATCATCATAAGGGCCAGAGTTGATGTTTCGCCCTCGAGCCGAGACGATGCCCGCGGTTACTGTTCCGCCCAGCCCAAATGGATTCCCGATGGCCATAACCCAGTCACCCACCCGCAGTTGATCTGAGTTTCCGAATGGAACAGCAGTTAGTTCTTTACCAGGCTTGACTTGAAGAACAGCCAAATCTGTCTTCGGGTCTCGACCCAATAACTTAGCCTCCAAACTCGTGTTGTCGTGGAGAATAACGGTTATTTCATCAGCATCCTGGATGACATGGTTGTTGGTAACAATAATCCCCTCACGATCAATGATAAACCCAGACCCCAGGGATGTTGCCTGGCGCTTTTCCTGAGGCTTGTTTTTTTCAAAATATTCGCGAAAAAAGTCTTCAAAGGGAGACCCCGGTGGAAATTGCGGCAGCTGCGGAGCACCTTCTTGCGCTTTGGTCGCGCTAGTGGTGGAGATATTAACCACAGCCGGCAGGAGTTTCTGCGCGAGATCGGCGAAACTCTCCGGTACCGAACGGGCGGTTGCCGGCTTGACCAGAAGGCCCACCAGCATAACAGCCGATAAAAAACAAAGGGCCGCCGGGCGCCCTTGGCGTCCCCGCAACATGAGGCTGGATGCCAATGGTTGTTTTTGCTCCTGAAACCGGTCACTCATTCCGCAATCCCTTTTGCAAATAAATAGTGTGCAGGATGTCTTGGTGTTACCAAAACATTGATGATAGCTGGACCTGCCAACCACTCATCCCAAGATGGTATATAGGCCAAAAATCAACCCGGTACAGGTATAAAAGCATGCATCAGGTCATAAAATATCCTTCCGAGAGACTCGAAGGACCGCAAGTAGAATGAAAGTTTTTATCTGCGACCAGACAAAACTTCGAGGACTCGGTGCGGGCTGAACCCTAGATCGCGCTTCTACGCTGAGACAGAACGAATAGTGGCTATGGCTGCAACAGCTGCAACCGCAGCCATTAACCCTGCCATCCGTAGTCCAGCGTCTGGAACCTCCAACACCCGGAAAATGAGGCTGCGCATGGTTCCGGGGAACAAGGCATATATAAGCCCTTCAAGGGCTATTGCTAAAAATAGGGCCGTGAGAAGCTCTATCATCTTATCCAGGCCCCGCAAGCCTATGTCTGCACAGCCCTATTTCTGCAACGGCGTCTGTTTGACCTTTCCAGTGATGTCTCCAAAAAATCGGAAGAAATCCGAATTCGGGTTTAGCACCATCGTTGTGCCTTCGCCAAATGCCGTGTCATAGGCCTCCATTGTCCGGTAAAATTCGAAAAAGTCGGGATCTTTACCGAACGCTTCATTGAGAACGTTGGTCCGGGTCCCCTCACCCTCACCACGAAGAATCTGTGATGTTTTTTGTGCGTCTGCGATGATAACCGTTCGGTCTTTATCTGCCTCAGCTTGAATTTTAGCTTTAATTTCAGCGCCCTCGGACCGAAGTTTTGCCGCCTCTGCAATCCGATCCGATCGCATCCGGTTGTAAACGGCTTGGGACGTTGTCTCCGGCAAATCTGTACGGCCAATCCGAACATCAACTACTTCGATACCAAACTGCGTCGCTTGTTTCTTCAGGGTCTGTGTAATGCTTTGCATGACGTCTTCTCGCTTGTCAGACAACATATCACCCAGAAATACTTTACCGACCTCCGCACGGACAGCTGCGTTTAGCCGACCCCCGAATATTTGGCGAAAATTAGCATCGGTAAGGGCTTTCTTCCGAAACTCCAGAGGATCGATAATTTTGTAGCGAACAAAGGAGTCCACATTGATCCGCTTTTGGTCCGTTAGAATTACCTCCTGGGCTGGTGGATCCAAGTCAAGGATTCGGCTGTCAAAGGTCTGGACATTTTGTACAAGTGGTATTTTCACATGTAGTCCTGGATCCTGAACGACACGGATCGGATTACCAAATTGCAGCACCAACGCTTGTTGTGTCTGGTGGACTGTAAAGAGGGCACTGAATAACAATATACCCACGCCGATAATAATGACGCCAATTACTGCCAGGATAAATTTATTCATTGATCATCTCCTGAGGTCCCACGTTTCCTAAGTTCTGGCAGCGGCAGATAAGGCAAAACGCCCGTGCCGCTCTCACCCGGATCAACGATAACCTTCTCAGAGTCCTTGAAGACTTGCTGCATGCGCTCGAGATAAAGTCGTGCTCGCGTCACATCCTGATTCCCCTTGTAAGCCTCATAAACAGATAAAAAGCGTTTTGCTTCACCCTCTGCCTCGCGAACCAAGCGTTCTTTGTAACCCGTCGCCTCCTGTATCATACGCTCGGCTTCCCCTTTCGCTTTGGGTACAATGTCGTTGCGGTACGCTTCAGCCTCGTTTTGCTGGCGTTCTTTGTCCTGACGCGCCCGCTGCACATCGTTGAAGGCATCGATTACTTGTTGGGGCGGTTCAACCTTTTGCAGTTTTATAGACGCTACGAATACGCCCGCACCGTAACTGTCCAGAATCTTTTGCAAGACCTCTTGGGTGCTTGTCTCCACCTCCGTTCTGCGCCGGGCCAGGGCGTCCTCAAGGGTTGCTTGCCCCACCACTTCGCGGATGGCGCTCTCCGATGCGAGTTTCACAGTGGCCTCGGGGTTACGGATGTTAAAAAGAAAATCAGCGGCGTTTTTAATCCGCCATTGCACTACATAATCAATGTCAATGATGTTCTGATCTCCAGTGAGCATCAGACTCTCCTCTGACACATCCCGAACAGTGGAGTTCCGGGTCCCGGAGGCGCCAAATTCTCGGAACCCGATAGTTGTCACGTTCGTATTCTCGACGTTCGGCGTAAATACCTGACCTATGGGCATTGGAAACCAATAGTTCAGCCCTGGTGTGGTTCGTTGGACGAACTTGCCAAACAGCAATTCAACCCCCTCTTCACCGGGCTGAACTCGGTAAAGACCCGTCGCGAGCCACACCAGAACAGCCAAAGCCAGCAGAAGCACGGCTCGCTTTGCGCCGCCGCCACCGCTTGGAATAAATTTTTTAAATTTATCCTGACTGCGGCGCAGCATTTCTTCGATGTCTGGAGGCTGGGGTCCTCCCCTTGGGCCACCACCTTGACCACCGCCGCCCCAGGGACCCTGTCCGCCGCCGCCGCCGCCCCAAGGGCCACCGCGTTGTGTTTCCCAAGCCATAGTTATGTCCTTCTGTTATAAGATGCGTTGTCCAACGTTCCCTCGAGAACGTGCAAATTAGGTATAAACATGCTGTCTTATAAGCCAGCCAAACTTTCCATGCAATGGAAGCTCATCGTTCTTCGCAGGTGCGCCTCGTAGTAGATTGTGTAAGACACCATCACTTTTCGGGTAGATAAGCACGGGCGTTATCAAGTGCAACCCCCGGGCAAGACCAGGTGCCTGAAGGCCCTTGGTCATTGCGACGACGACATAATAGCTTTTGGCGGTTGAACTGCTAACAAATCTCAGCACGAGCGGGAGAAGAGCCTGGTTGCTAATCGGTGGGGCGGTCCAGGGAAACCATGAGTTCCCGCCATTCGCGTTTGCTCATGCCGCTCTCTTCCTGTGTCATGTCGCCACCGGCTAAGAGTTGTTTTACCACCGCTAACGCTTTGCCAGACAAGGTCAAACCACCCACTCGGTAATCCATGAAGGCCTTAAAGGTAATCGGACACCAGCGCTTGACAGTCTCCAGCATAGCGTCCGCATAAACTCGGATCTCATATTGGGCATGGGTATCCGCACGAAGGCTCAAAAAATGCAAAAGATTGTGCAGATCAACTTTCCAGTACCATTGTGTGTAGGTATTCAACGTCAAGTTCATCCGTGCTAGCTCCCGCGCCAACCCCTCCCGAGACTCATCGATGACGTTGCCGTTCTCGTCTTCATTCAGCATCTCGACATAGTGGTTGTAGGTTGTCTGCGCATCCTTTCTCAGCAGTTCCATGACATTTTGAGCCTCTGCGCCTCGAAGTAGATGTCCGCGCCCTTGGCGATTGGTATTCGACTGAGCAGCCAATTGATCTTCAGCCGGGATGTAAAATTCTCGGTCCAGAACAGAATACCGCGCCGAATATTCGTTTACGTTGGCTGTTCGATGCCGGATCCACTGGCGGGCGATAAAGATGGGCAGCTTGATGTGGTATTTGATCTCGCACATCTCAAACGGTGTGGTGTGCTGGTGACGTAAAAGATAGTTGATTAGACCGGCATCGTCCGACAACTTTCTAGTTCCCTTGCCATAGGATACCCGAGCTGCCTGAACCACAGCCGCATCGTCGCCCATGTAATCAATAACCCGAACGAAACCATGGTCCAGCACAGGAATTGGCTGGAACAAGACGTCTTCGAGTTCGGAAACAGTTGGCCGTCGGGTGTCGGACTGGGAGTCTCTGGCTGAATTGATCTCTGTTTGTTGTTCTGGCGTCAATTCCATGCGCATTCGGTATCCTTAACGTGAATTTTATAATCGGGCATACTGTAGCTCCTCAGTTATCCTGGCGCAAAAACGGCGCGAAATCAGGCGTGGTGATCTTGCAACAGCGGCTACACTTTCCTTAAGCCGTCGAGAGGACTATATTCGAGGGGCTGGGAAACCAGCTATGGCGATAAATGTTTTGTGGAATAAGCGTGACGGACCCGGGGGCAGTGCCCGGCGCCTCCACCATAAAAAATCTTCTGATTCAAAGGTTTATGGGGGCGAAACAGGATCGACGTGCGTGGTAAAGGCATGACTTTCGCTCGGCATGGTACCACCGATATCGGGCCAATCTTACAAATGCTAACGATAATGAAGCATTTGCGGTAGCCGCTTAATAACCGGTCTACCACGGGGTTCGGAGGGCACCTGGCAACAGAAGCCCTCCACTTTAGCGCAAAACGCGCGAATCGTCGTGCGCCTGTGATTTGTAAGTAGGTCAGGTAGATTACATGTCTGAAAAAAATAACGATCAATTTGATTACGATGAATGGGTCCAGGATGCCCTGCGCGGGGTTCTCCGTCGGGCATTGGAGACACTAGCAGCATCGCAGGAACTAGGAGAGCATCATTTTTATGTCAATTTTCAGACGGCGCATCCGGATGTCAGCGTCCCAGGATTTTTGAGGGCGCAATACCCTGAAGAAATCACTGTAGTTCTGCAACACCAATTTGAGAATTTACATGTAGACGAGATAGGTTTTGAAGTTACCCTCTCTTTCAGCGGCCAACGCCACCGCCTTATTGTCCCGTTCGCGGCTGTTACCTCATTTGCAGACCCGTCGGTGAATTTTGCCCTCCAAATGGGCCAGCAGGCAATGACCGTGTTGGATATTGAATCCGGCGACGCCCGCCCTGGCTTCCAGGAAACCGCTCACTCCCAAGGTCCCGAAGATAAGGTGAGCGAGCTCCCAGAGAGCGCTCAAGGACCAAATATAGAGACAGGGGCAAAAACTGGTAGGGAGGATGGACAGGACGGCAGCACACGTGATGGTGGTGCCGATGTCATTAGCATCGAGGCATTTCGAAA
>CAXFCV010000109.1:0-8055 GCA_964000975.1 uncultured Rhodospirillaceae bacterium
CCTCCCAGCACCATCACCAGTCAATTCAGAATGAGGACCGTACCGCTTGTCCAGGCGGAACCTGGAAAACCGAAAGTAAACTCTCCTGGACAAATTAATTATTCCTGCCTCCCCATACTTCTGTTATGAGATTATGAGCAACTATCGAGCAAATTATAACTACTAAGAGGAGGTCCCATTGGCTGACAATCAACCCGAAGAATTTTTTGTCGAACGCGTTGCGAACATGTCTCATGCAAACGGTGTATTTCGGATCACTTTTGCCCAACAAGAAGAAGAATCAGACCTGCGCCAGGTTGTGCGCCTCATGATTCCCGCAAACCAGTTGGCGGGTATTCTGCAGGGTATTTCGGGTGCCGCCAAAAATATTGGCGAACAAGTCCAAGCTCGGATCGGTGATACAGGCAAGACCGTAGGCAAGGCCAAAGTCCAGAGGACAAAATCAGGCCGCGCTTCCAAAAAGAAGACTAGGACAAAAAAATAGAAAATATTGCAAACTTAGGAGTGCCCAGAAGGAAAATTCTAGGGGTGCGTCATGAGACTCCCGAAGAATCATTTGAGGATTAGCCTAACGTTCGCGCATCGCATCATCCATGGAGTCGATGAACGGTTGGAACAGGTACTGAAATACCGTCCTGTTACCTGTATGGATATTTGCAATTACCTGCATGCCCGGGAATAAATTGTAGCGCTCGTCACCTCGCAGAAAGTGATCACTGTCGGTTTGAATTCGAACTTTGTAAAAAGGCGATCCCTCAGGCGTTAAGAGTGTGTCTGGGCTGACCGAAATCACTTCGCCCTCAAGACCCCCAAACCGCTGCGCATCGGCAGACGCCAAGGTGACTTTGGCCAGTTGACCATTCTGCACAAATCCAATGTCTTGCGTGGCCAGTTTGGCTTCAATGATGAGCCTGTCTCCTTGAGGCACAATATCTACGACGGGTTCACCTGCTCTTACTACCCCACCGATGGTCGCAACATACATAGATTTAATTAAACCATTGACTGGTGACCTCAGCGTTGTCCGCTCCAGACTATCCTCGAACTTGCGCATCCTTTGGGTGAGCTCATCAAAGGTTAATCTTGCGTCATCCAATTCTGTCTTGGTTTCGTCATCAAACACACTCTTGATGGCGGCTAATCCTGCTCGGGCTTCGGCAAGACTAGCCTGAGCGCTGATCAGAGCCGCTTTACTTTCCTCTAGCTCACTCTCCAGGCGCCCTTTTTCCTTTAATAAATCAAGATGTTTATAACGGTTTGTGAGATTGTCTCTAAGAAGCTGCTCGCTAATGCCAACTTGTTCTTTAAGCAGGTCCAGGCTCTTTCGGTGGCCACGGATACGCTGGGTTATCTCGTCTATGGCGTAACGGCGCTGAAGAATAGCCTTCTCCTGTTTGAGAATTTCACTTTTCCTGCGTCGACTTTGAATAGAAAAACGCTCCTGGGATTGACCGACCAAGGCAGCATGATCCGAGATTAATTGTGCGTCATATTTTGGCTCATCCCAGCCTGACAATTGTGCTTCCAGGCGCGCTATTTGGACCCTTAAGGATGTCAGGCGGACCTGAAGTTCACCCACATCAGCGTCCGAAGACGTAGGCTCTAAAACCACCAGTGGCTGACCCACTTGAACGAAATCCCCCTCTTTTACATGAATAAAGCTGACAATGCCGCCCTCCAGATGCTGAACGGTTTTTATTTGCGAAGCCGGCACCACCTCACCTGTCGCCATGCTGACGATATCCAGAGTGCCAAGCGCTGCCCAGAAAATGAATACCGTCGTAGCCAGGACACAAAGAGCATAGCTCGCATGCGCGCGCACGGTCCTAAACCGCTCAGGAGGTAAAACCGGGGTATCTGGACTCTGGATCACTTGCTGCTCTCCAACGCCTGAGTCTCGGGCTCACCGGCAACACGCGTTTGTCCAGCGGCCGGGATTAAGGTAATTTCGGGAGTCGGCTTTGTGTTGATGTCCAGGACCGTATGCTGGCCCTTCACAATCTTCGGATCATGCGACATTACAATAATGGTTTTTCCCTGATTCGCCATTTCGCTCAAAATGGCGTGTACCGTGGCTATGCCCTCCGCATCAAAGCTCTCGATGGGTTCATCAAATAGAACCAATTTTCCGCCGGAGATAAGCCCACGGGCCAGCGCCATGCGACGGCGGATTCCCTCGGATAAACGCCAGCCATTATCCACCACAGGTGTCTCAAGACCATTTTCGCTCTCATCTACAAACCGGCGAAGACCCGCTGCATCGACGGCGTGCTTTAGAGCCTCTTCGCCCGTTTCGGGGCAATTTACCAACAAGTTTTCGGCAATTGTGGCATTGAGGAGCGACGGCTCTTGTGGAAGATAAATGATTTGTTTGCGCCACCACTCACTGGCCGCCTGTTGTATATCCAGGCCATCCGCTAGTATCTGTCCCCGTATCGGTTCTAATAAGCCAAGCAGCAATTTTGCGAAGGTCGTTTTCCCCATGCCGTTATTACCGGTAACAACCAACACGTTCCCCGGCTTAAGTTTCAGGTCAAGTGACTCAAATAGCGGGTCTTTACTACCAGGATAGCTGAACGCAAGGTCTCGCAATTCCAAGCCTCCGGCATAATCCGTCAAGGTGGAGCCACTTTCTCTCTCAAGCGGCATTCTCGAAAACTCCTCAAACATCTCGAGCGATTGGTTGGCCTTTGTAAAACTGGTGCCCAATTGCGAAAACCGTGAGATTGGCTGCAACGCGCGGGCCGCCAAAATATTGATACCGATCATGGAACCTACGTCCAGTTCACCCTGCACCACTAGAAGCCCGGCAATAACGATAACGACGACGCTGAGGATAGCGTTGGCACTTTGTGTTAGAGATTGCACCAGTCCCTGCCGCATCCCCACTAAACGTCTTAGGCCATGAACAAGACTTGAATGTTCGCCCCAGGCAGACCGTAAAAAAGTTCCCGCATTGAAGGCCCGGACGGTCTCTGCCTCCCGCACCGCGGTGCCGATCAGTGCACTCGACGCACCTGAGGCGCTAGTGAGGTCGGAGTTCTTTTTTGCGGTGGACGACGCTCCCCAGAGGCCTCCTAAAAAGACAATGACCAAAAACCCGAGAACAACTAGAGCAATAGCGGGTTCTAGGAGGTACAGTACAAATACGAAGAAAAGAGCAAACGGAACATCGAGAACAGCACAAATGTTCGAGGCATTAAAGGCCTGTTCCACGTTGTTTATCCCATTGATGATCTCGCGGCGCGAATCCGGCGCAACCTGCTCCAGAGACCCCAATTTAGACCTGGTCAGAATTTCATAGCCATCGGCACTCATGTCTTGATCAGAGTCAGCCGAAACACGCTGAGCGAGATGCATGCGTGCCTGCCGGAAAGCGAGTTCTAGAGCAATGGCTACAAGCACCCCAACCGTTAGGGTCACGAGGGTTGAGTCGACACCCTGAGAGACGTAGCGGTTTAGCACTTGCATTACAAAGATGGGACTAGCAAGCGCTAGCACACTGATAAAAACAGATGCCACGATCAATTCTGTGGCTATGCCAGGCCTCGCCATTAGGCGCCTGATGAGCTCTTTCATCTAATTTGCCACCGGATTAAGTCCTGAGCATAAGGACAGTAATATTCTGCTACAACTGTTCAAAAAAGTGCTTTTAATTCACCAAATAAGGGACCAAAGACGCGGCGGTTGGATCACAACGCGTCTCGCTGAACGCTCTTATCTTAAAACATTAGTAACCTACCTAATTAGGCTAACGCCTAGTGCCTCTGTATATTTCCCCAGCCTTCTATTGAGCCGAGCGAACGCCAACTTATATTACTGCATTAAATCAATCTAGATCGCTCTTTTTGAGTATATCATTTCTGGATTATTTTTTTACGAGAGATCCACCAATCATCCTCTTGATTGGACTGCCGGTATATATGAATTTATGTCTTTATTGACAGATAAAAGAATAGTCAGGAAAACTACAGCCGCCGTCTTTTTGGTATCACGGGCCCCCAGCCAAGACAAGGCACTGGTCTCTATCCCCCATACTTTCTAGAGTCCGGCCCACAAACTTAAGGAGTGTGGCAGGGTGGATCAATCACATTATAGAAAAGGCATGATATTGGCGATCGGAAGCGCAATCTGCTTTGCGCTTTCCAACACATTTGCTGGACTTGCCTATCAGGGCGGCGCCACGCCTTTTACGCTCAGTGCCTCACGCTTTCTTCTACCAGCGGCCTTACTGTTGATTGTTTTGCTTATGCAAAAACAGCCACTTGTGATGGCATGGCGCCATGGCTTGGGTGCTGGCATATTGGGCGTTATAACAATCATCTATACCCTAGCTCTGCTGACTGGGATCAACCTACTGCCCATCCCGATCGCCATTTTGATCTTCTACCTATTTCCAATTTTCACAGGCATCATTCTTGCCGTCACGGGCTGGGACGCGTTCGGGCGCACGAAAATCATTGGCGCGCTTATCGCGTTTTTGGGGCTCGCCCTCACTCTGGGTGTGCAGTTTGGGGAATTGGACGCCCTTGGCATTATTTTAGCGGCGGTCGCCGCCGTCGGTCTGGCCACCGTCTCCTCCGTGAGCCATCGTCTGATCGGTGGGGCCGACCCCCGCCAGGCGACGCTATACATGTCAGTGGCCGCCTCTATGACGATGCTTGTAGTAGTGGGTATTCGCGGAAAGTTGGAAATGCCAATAAATGCCATTGGTTGGACGGGATTTTGTATATCCAATCTCTCATACGCTGTTGCAATGATCGGATTTTTCTATGCCATCGCTGTAATCGGAGCGGGCGCTTCTACGTTCTTCTCCAATCTCGAACCCCTTGTCGTAACCGGCACATCCTTCTTGCTGCTGGGTCAGGTTCTCCTTCCCCTCCAATTTGTGGGTGTTTTGGTCGTGGTCGGTGCCCTCATATTTTATGCTCGATCGGACACTCAAAGAATCAGTAAGCCGGATGATTAGCGGATCGAATATTACCTAAAAACTGGACGGGCAACCCGCAAAAACCTGATGGCGAAATTTGGTTGGCACCAAATGGTCGGTGCGTAATCGATTTCGTTTTCTGCAGTCTATTAGCCCAGGGAAATACAACGTTGCCCCCTTGCCGAGCTATTACTTTATTGCACCATGTCGCGTTTATAACCAGCTGCCACCTCGACCGCTCGGCACACGGCGGCCAATTCCATTTGATCCAAGCCGAGAGCGACAGCTGAGTTAAACGTTTGACGCGCGGCCGCGAACAAGTTGATCGGCGCGTTCAATTCAGCAGCATACTCGGAAATAATGGAGGCATCCTTTCGGATGATGTCGAAAATCGTTCCATCCTCGTAGCGGTAATCGGATTTTGCCATATACTCACCCCGCACCTGGAGCATAGTCGAGCCCCCTGCTCCCTCAGGCAACACATCATGTATCAAGGCCGGATCCAGTCCCGCTTTCATGCCCAATACCATACACTCGGCTGCCGCCACCGTGTGTACTCCTACGAGATAATTAGCTAGAATTTTCATTTTGGAGGCATCCCCTACGGGACCAACATAAAAGTTTGTACCCGTGAATGCCTCTAAAATGGGCTTACATATCTCGTAGGCACCCTCGTCGCCGCTCACATAAAGGGAGGCTTTAAGGGCAGCCACCATCGGCGGAGTTCCGCTTATGGGTGCATCCAGGAACACGCGACCTGCCTCCGCCATCTGATCTCCCAGGGCGACTTTATCTGTCACTTTTAGGGTGCAGGTATCAATCAGAATTTGACCTTCCCGGCCGCCATGAATGATCCCATCTTCTCCTCCAATGACGGCCTCGAGCGCGGCTAGGCTAGGAAGAGACGTTATCAGGATCTCTCCCCTATTTGCGGTTTCCTGGGGCGACGCAGCCACCTCGCCGCCTTCCTTTTCCAGTGCAGCTGCATGAGCCGCGTCTAGATCACAGCCGACCACCCCGTAGCCTGCTTTCAACAGATGGCGAGCATAAAGGGCCCCCATCGCTCCTAATCCGATCACACCTATTTTAGTGGCCATGTCTGTTGCTCCTTTTTGTTACAGCTCCTTTGGTCCGTTCAGCCAGGCCGACTCGCGACCTGACCTAGGGAACCCCGAATTCCAACCTTAGTTCAATTGAATGAAAATGTGCGCCTTGCCGAGCGCCGGCACCTTGATGAACTTAACAACCGACCTTACGTTGATGCGGTCGGTTGCCGGACCCTGTATTCTTGGAACCCAGTCAAAAAAGGATGGCTGACAAACTCCCTAGAAACTAACGTTGTCGCCACCTTTCAGAGCCAAACGCTCGCGGGCCTCCGCGGGTGTCGCTACTTCGAGAGACATGTCTTCAACTATACGGCGGATCTTGGCCACCTGGTCCGCATTCGATTTGGCCAACTCACCCTTACCAATATAGAGGGAGTCCTCGAGGCCTACTCGCACATTACCTCCCAGGATGGCACCCGTCGTCGTAAAGCTCATCTGATGACGTCCTGCCGCCAGGATCGACCACTCATAGTTTTCCTCGCCGAACAGTTTGTTAGCAATGCGCCGCATATGCATGAGGTTTTCTATATCTGCTCCGATCCCTCCCAAGATACCAAAAATCGTTTGGACAAAGAACGGTGGTTTGACCAAACCCCGATCTACGAAATGGGCTAAATTGTAAAGATGACCCATATCGTAGCACTCAAACTCGAAGCGAACCCCATGGCTCACACCAAGCTCTTTCAGGACCCACTCGATATCCTTGAAGGTGTTCCGAAAGATAAAGTCGCGCGTCATTTCCAGATATGCCGGCTCCCATTCATGTTTCCAGTCATACGGCTTGTCGAGAATCGGAAACAGGCCGAAATTCATGGACCCCATGTTTAGCGACGTCATTTCCGGACTGACGCGCAGGGCGCCGGCGCAACGTTCCTCCAGCGTCATTCCGTGACCACCGCCCGTCGTAATGTTGATGACGGCATCAGTAGATTGCTTGATTCGCGGCAGAAACTCCATGAAAACGTCTGGATCCGGTGTTGGACTGCCGTCCTTCGGATCCCGAGCGTGTAGATGAAGGATGGACGCTCCAGCTTCCGCCGCCCCAATCGCGTCCTCCGCTACCTCATTCGGCGTAATGGGCAAATGTTCCGACATGGTAGGGGTGTGGATGGCTCCGGTAACGGCGCAGGTTATAATGACACTTTTGGCCATAGGTTTGGTCCTCTCCTTTAAGGGGCGGCCACGTCACCGCGACGCCAAATTCCCCTTGTTATTATTGCTTCCAGTTCAACCATACTGGATAAATGATCAAATGATCAATAACGACCCCAATCGCAGTGGTCAGGTGTGCGGTTTTTTCTAACTTGCGGGTATTATAGTAAGCCATCCAAACAGAGATCAAAGAAGGTACCTCAGCCTTCATGCTACCCCTTTTGATCAAAATGATTTTAGGCCCTGAGCAAATCTTCTTGCCTATTTTCTCTCTCGCAAACCCAACTTCACACTATTTAATTTAAGACGGGAGTCAGAGGAAGGAGTAAGGCTATTTTACCCAAAGTTCACTATAAGTCACGAGCGACCGGGTGACCAGAAGCAATGGGTTCATAATCCAAGGGGTCGATGGCACAGAAAGAGCGGTAAACTAAGAAGAAAACACGTATCGCGTAACGCTTCGGCCCGATCGCATTCCTCAGCGCTGGCAACGTAGCTGGTGCGATTTAACCTAGATCGGCAAGGGGCACCGGTCGCTCGCGGGCCACTTGGTCTGCGAGGGAGATCAGTCTACCCTCGCTGAAGCGCGGCCCTACGAGTTGCAGACCGGCTGGAAGACCACCCGTCAGTCCGGCCGGAACGGATAAGGCGGGCACACCAAAGAGTGAAAACACGAGGCTCGGCCCGACCCACTCGATATAATTAGCCATCTTTTGGCCGTTGATGCTGTCAGGGTAATTCAGTGTCACCGGGAATGGTGGTATCGGCAAAGTCGGGGTTGCAATAACATCATAGGTCTCAAACATCTCAACCAATTGCTTCCAAAGCCGGTTGCGAATGGCTTCTGCGTGAGCGATATCGGTCGGC
>CAXFCV010000110.1:0-2793 GCA_964000975.1 uncultured Rhodospirillaceae bacterium
GGCCTCATAAAACCGCCTCGTGAGTAAATTGTTCGAACATCTTAAATTCCGCATTCAAACAGAAGGACCCTTGAGGCTAGATGCCTACATGGCCGAGGCCCTTAGCCATCCAGAACACGGTTACTATCGGAAAGGTGATCCCTTTGGCCGCCCCGGCGATTTCGTTACAGCGCCCGAAATCAGTCAAATGTTCGGAGAGCTTCTGGGTTTCTGGAGTATGGTTTGCTGGCGCCAACTGGGCGCGCCGGCGAGCCTCAATCTGGTTGAGCTTGGTCCTGGCCGTGGCACCCTGATGGCCGATGCTATGCGGGCCGCGAGCAACGTGGTGCCGTTTTACAATGCCCTCCATGTTCATCTCGTGGAGACGAGTCCGTTGCTGCGAAAACGTCAGAAGGCCGCTCTCACTGCCATCGACCGTCCAATTCATTGGTATGACCAGTTCGTCCAAGTCCCCAATGGCCCGTTTGTCCTTCTAGCTAACGAGTTCTTGGATGCTTTACCCATCCGTCAGTTTGTCAGCACGGGCGGCGTGTGGCGGGAGCGGTTGATTGACCTGACGACAGCCGGTGATGCCCTCAAATGGACGTCCGCGGCATCAGGTGCGACAGAAGGATTGCACGTTCGGTCCGCGTTGGAGGCGGGATCAGAAAATCAAATTTACGAGGTCTGCCCAGCAGCCCAAGTTATCATCAGAGAAATCTCCAGGACGATCATGATGCAAAAAGGCGTGGCCCTCTTCATCGACTACGGATACCCGCTGCAAACAGGAGGTAATACATTTCAGGCGGTGGTGAATCATCAATATAGCGACCCCCTGGCTCACCCTGGCGAAGCTGATTTGACAGCGCATGTCGATTTCGAAGCCGTCGCGCTTCTAGCCGGCCTTGCTGGTGTCCGGGTCAGTGGGCCGGTGACACAAGGGACGTTCTTGCGAAACCTTGGCATTGGACCACGCGCAAAAACTCTAATGAAAGCTGCTTCGGCAGAGCAAAAGAGTGATATCGAGACGGCCTTGGAAAGATTGACTGGCGACGATGCCATGGGTGTGCTCTTCAAGGTGATTGCCCTCAGTCATCCTGATTTACCAGAGCCCGAGGGATTTTTAAGCTATGTTTAATGATGCTCTGTCAGAAATGGCGCTGCCTGAAATGCTGAGATCCGATGTGCTAGCCAATAGGAATGGCATCCAGCACGGATTTTTTACCCGGGTCGGCGGTGTGAGCGCCGGTCTTTATGGTAGCCTCAATTGTGGCTATGGCTCGAGTGATGCGCCGGAAAATGTGACCGAGAACCGATACCGAGCAAAATCTGTTCTGGGTTTTAGTACGGCGGATCTCCTCACCTGTCATCAAATTCATTCGGCAGAGGTTGTGTCCGTGGATACCCCTTGGACGCTAGCGGCCGCCCCCGAGGCAGATGGTATGGTCACCACGCGCTCGGGTATAGTCCTTGGTATTCTCTCAGCGGACTGTGCCCCTGTTTTGTTTGCCGATCCGGAAAATCGTGTAATTGCTGCTGCGCATGCCGGTTGGAAGGGGGCGCTTGCCGGTATTACGGATCGAACCATAGCTATGATGCTATCCGCTGGCGCGGAACAAGGGAAAATAGTTGCTGCTATTGGACCAGCCATCTCTCAGGAGTCCTATGAAGTAGGGGAGCCGTTCCGGACGCGATTCGCGGCGGCGGACGAGGCCACAACAAGGTTTTTCAAGCCGGGGAAGAAAGGCGGTAAGTTTCAGTTTGATCTCACAGCCTATATTGCCGCTCGGCTCCAGCAGGCCAAGATTACTCAGATTTCAGTGTCAGGTAGGGATACGTGCTTGGAGGAGGCCTGCTTCTTTAGTTACCGCCGGTCGGTTCAAAGAGGCGAGCCCGACTATGGCCGCGCCCTCTCCGTTATTGCTCTTGCACCCTAGAGATAGCCGTGATCAGATTTCTAAAATGCCTCATATGATTATCTTAATTTTGTTCAGTTTTGTGGTTCTTCTGTTTAGCTGCGCCGTTTGACATGAGTGGGTGGGTCGCGATGTGCTGGCGGCGTCAGTGCTCCTTGTCGGATGCAGCGAGCTGCCAAAGCCCTTTCAGGACCAGAGATTGCGGGTGCGCACAGGCCTTGCTAAGTTGCCGGATGGCGGGGCTATCACGGTAATGATTGATCTATACTTACCCAAAAGGCCTCAAGACGACCCTGGAGTCTGCCTTGGTCGCGGCGTTTGCTAAAACCAATATACCGGCCAGCTCCGGCCCTGAATTTAGCGCTGAAAACTTGCTGAAGAGCGACCTTGTGATTGATCGGTCTGTTGCTGCCCAACCCGAAACCGCGAGCTTTAGCTGGAAGCTGTTCTTCGCCAATGGTACCCTGGCCAGATCGTTCGATCAGTTTATTCAAGGGGAGAATGTCGGTTGGCTGACATCCGGGTCCCCGCTAATTGCTAACACTCCTGGAAACGCCGCCCTTTTTTTGCCGGGTATGTGCAAAATGACCGGCCCGATGACCACAAAAGCGCGTCAGTTGAAGCCAACCCAACCACAGAGTCGGTTATGGGGGGCCTCGAAGAATTTATTTGATGGATTTGGACGGTGCGCCGGGAAATGGCAATTGGGCACTTTACCAGTCTATGGTAATCATCCTCAATGACGACGGCAACCCAGTTATGACTTCCCGTCAAGAAGCGCGGTTCTTAGTCAAGGGTATGGTCCGTGTCAATCAGCCGGTCCAGGGCAAAAGCGAAGTTGCTATCACCGGGCGCGTTACATTGAGGGATAGCATAGAACTTGGGCAGATCACCCAGA
>CAXFCV010000111.1:0-2819 GCA_964000975.1 uncultured Rhodospirillaceae bacterium
CCGAACCGGGTGACATGGTGGTTTGCCTCGGGGCTGGCAACATTACCGCGTGGGCAAATGCATTGCCGTTCGAACTCGAAACACGCCGTCACCGGGCGAGAGAGGTACGGGGGTGATGGCTGTGCAGCATTTCCCAGACCGCCTGATAGAGCGCCTTCCGCAAGTTCGAGGCCAGTTAATAGAAAACGCTGATCTTGCCAAGGTAACTTGGTTCCGGGTCGGTGGTCCCGCAGAGGTTTTATTTCGGCCGGCCGATAAGGAGGATCTAAAGACATTTCTCTATAAACTCCCGCGAGATGTTGCGGTGACTTTGCTCGGTGTTGGGTCAAATACCCTCATCCGGGACGGAGGTATTCCGGGCGTCTCGATCCGGCTCGGGCCGGGTTTTTCAGAAATTAAGACTGAGGACAATCTGATCCAGGCTGGTGCAGGCGCGCCAAATCTAAAAATCGCCAACGCGGCGCGCGATCATGGCCTTGTCGGGTTCGAGTTTCTGTCTGGCATTCCTGGCGGGCTTGGTGGCTCTATCCGCATGAATGCGGGGGCTTTTGGCCGAGAAATCGGCGAGATGGTTGAGATGGTCTGTGGGCTCACCCGATCCGGAGATGAGGTGCAATTTACCCGAGAGGATATGGCGTTCAGTTACCGCCACACCGGTGTAGGCGGGGATGTAATTTTCACAGACGCTACCTTGCACGGGGAACCGGGCGATCGTCATACCATTATGCGGCGGATGACGGAAATTCACGAAACAAGGGAGCTTTCCCAGCCCGTTAAACAGGCCACCGGCGGCAGTACTTTCGTGAATCCGAAAGGTGCAACGGCGTGGGAACTCATTGATGAAGCCGGGTGCCGGGGATTGAGACGTGGCAATGCCCGGGTATCGGAGAAACACTGTAATTTCCTAATCAATCAAGGGGGTGCTAGTGCGGCTGACTTGGAGGGGTTGGGCGAGGATGTGCGCCGCCGGGTCCAGGATCAAACTGGCATTATTCTCGAATGGGAGATCAAACGAATTGGGGTCTATGCTGCAGCCGGACCCCAGGAGTTCGAATCATGAGCAGTCATGTGGCAGTCTTAATGGGGGGCTGGTCTGCTGAGCGCGAGGTGTCGCTGGTAAGTGGCGCGGCCGTTGCGAATGCCCTCTCAAATGCGGGCTATCGGGTCACGTCCATTGACGTTCAAAGGGATATGAGCAGCTTGCTTACCCGTTTATATCCCAAGCCAGACGTCGTTTTTAACGCTTTACATGGCCGATATGGCGAAGATGGCTGCGTTCAGGGTCTCTTAAACATATTGAATATACCTTACACCCATTCCGGCGTTTTGGCGTCCGCGCTGGCCATGGATAAACCAATGGCCAAGCGTCTGATGAAGGATGCCGGGATAAGGGTGGCTGACCATCGAATTGTGACACGGGCGGAGATGATCAGGAGCGGCGTAATGGACGCGCCGTTTGTAATTAAACCACTGAATGAGGGATCCAGTGTTGGTGTTTCTATTATTAGTGAGAACGACAATTTTGATCCTGCCGCAGCCGAGTGGTGCTATGGCGAGAAGGTGATGGTGGAAAAATACATTGCGGGGCGGGAACTCACGGTCGCTGTCATGGGCGACCTTGCGCTTGATGTGACGGAAATCGAAACACAGCGCGGGTTCTACGATTACAATGCGAAATACGCACGGGGTGAGTCCCGACACCAAGTCCCCGCTGACTTACCTGCTAATGTTTACAAAGAGGCCCTGCGAATTTCACTTTTGGCCCATGAAACCATGGGGTGTCGCGGGGTGTCCCGGGCAGACCTACGTTACGATGGCACAAACCTGTATATGCTTGAAGTAAACACTCAGCCTGGCATGACACCTACCTCGCTGGTGCCCGAGCAAGCGGCCCATGCGAATATATCTTTTGAAGACCTGGTTTCCTGGATGGTGGAGCATGCGGCATGCGACGGATGACGCCCAAGACTGCCCGCACTACTCGTAAAAAAGGGCAGCGTCGGCGCCGGGTCAAGCCGCTGTGGCGCCAACCTTCACTGGTGAGCATTGCGGTATTGGCCGCCGCTACAATGTCCGGCGGAGGAACATGGTGGCTCTGGCAGACCGGTTGGATCCAGGAACTAACGGCGGCAACAAAAGAAAGTCTTGTGGTGGGGACCGCCCAGGCGGGATTCTCAGTGAGCGAAATATTCGTTGAGGGGCGGATTGAGACGGACAAGGCAGCGCTGCTGGCAAGCCTACAGCTCGATCGTGGGGCGCCCATTCTGTCGTTTGATCTCAAGCAGGCGCGAGCGCGTGTGATTGCTCTTCCCTGGGTCCGGACGGCGGTAATCGAACGGCAATTGCCAAACGTAATTCATTTGAAGCTGGAAGAGAGACGTCCTCTTGCGCTGTGGCAGAACAAGGGGCGCTTCTCGTTGATTGATACCCGGGGACACCCGATCCCGTTATCCGACATTGGCCGTTTCAGCAATCTGGTTGTGGTCGTGGGCAGAGATGCACCCCGCAATGCTGCTACCTTACTAGACACGTTGGCGGTGGCACCGGAGCTCGCGCGCAAGGTCAAGGCAGCTGTCTGGGTCGGAGAACGACGATGGGATGTCCAGTTGGAAAACCGGATCGACGTCAAGCTCCCAGAAGCTGATGCAATAGCCGCGTGGGTACAATTAGCGGAAATGCAGGATCGACACCAACTGCTCGATACGGAAATCTCCGTAATCGATCTGCGTTTGCCCGACCGTATCATTGTTCGGCAGGCACCAGGTGGTGAGCCCCGCAGCTATCGAGGCGGTGCAAAAATCTCTATCCCCGGCATTAAG
>CAXFCV010000112.1:0-3918 GCA_964000975.1 uncultured Rhodospirillaceae bacterium
AGCGGAGAGGAAAGACCGCATTGATGCTCTTGTCACGCTCGGAGACATTTATCGCCGTCGAATGAAATATCAAGAGGCTGCTGATGCTTTTAATGCGGCAAAAAAAAGAGTGCCTGTATTTGAAGAACGACACTGGCAGCTCCTCTATTGGAACGCCGCCTCGCATGAGCGGCTCAAAAAATGGCCAGTCGCCGAACGGGACTTCCTTAAGGCGCTGGAACTCCGTCCCAACGAACCTACTATCCTCAACTATCTGGGGTATTCCTGGGTGGAACAGGGAAAACATCTCGATCGTGCTCGCCGAATGATCGAAAACGCGGTGCGTCAGTTGCCGCAAGCGGGTTATATCGTAGACAGCCTGGGTTGGGTTCAATATAGGTTGGGCGATATCGAAGGTGCGGTAAAAAATCTCGAGCGCGCCGTTCTTTTGAGCCCAGGGGACCCGACAATTAACGAACATTTGGGCGATGCCTATTGGAAGGCGGGCCGGAAACTGGAAGCCGGCTTCCAATGGGAGAAAGCTCTGTCTTTAGAACCAGAAAAGGATCAAATTCCAGCCATTACCAGAAAACTAAAGAAAGGTCTACCGGACACCTAGGCCGCATTGGGGACGTTTCATGAGCCATGCCTTCGCGCCTGCAAAAATCAACCTTTATCTCCACGTCACTGGTCGCCGCAGCGACGGCTACCACCTGCTGGACTCGCTTCTCGTTTTTGCAAATCTGGGAGATCAAATTGATATATCGGAGTCGGAGCATCTCTCGCTCGAAATTGTTGGGCCTTTTGCCCAGGACCTCTCTACCGGAGAGGACAACTTGGTTCTGAAAGCTGCCCGTAGCCTCGCAGATAGCGCCGGCATTGAACCTCGAGCAGCCATCCGTCTTACCAAGAATCTACCGGTCGCCTCCGGTATCGGCGGTGGATCGGCCGATGGCGCCGCAGCGCTGAGAGCACTGGTCCACCACTGGCATTTGACGCCAGCGCGTGACGACCTTCACCGCCTAGCTCTCTCTTTGGGCGCCGATGTTCCGGCATGTCTCGCTAGTCGACCATGCTACCTTGGGGGGGTTGGAGAAGAGCTCGCGCCAGCGCCCGAATTACCGCGGGTTTTCTTCGTCCTAGTTAATCCCGCCGTCGCCATCTCCACGTCCGACGTATTTCGAGCCCGCACTGCGCCATTTTCCAGGAGCGCCCGATTTGGGACGGGTCAAAAGTCTGTTCTGGGGACAGCCGGAGAGCTAGCCAACGCGCTCGATCTCCGGCGCAATGACCTGACGGAATCGGCCATGGAATTAAAACCAGAGGTGGAGGATGTTCTCGAGGCCCTGACAATCAGCGATGGCATCTTGCTTGCGCGCATGTCCGGCAGTGGCGCCACCTGCTTCGGGCTGTGTGACAATATGGATACCGCCAAAGCCGCGGCCAAGCGCCTCCGGAAGAATTACCCAAAATGGTGGGTCCAGGAAACATCGACTCTCGGGGCTGAGGCACAGCCTTAGAGGTTGCCCGGAGCGTCCATTGACCGTACATTGCGATAGTATTGGTCGAAACATCATTTTCGATCATCTTTTTTTGTTCGGTGGGGCGTAGCCAAGTGGCCTAAGGCACCGGTTTTTGGTATCGGCATTCGGAGGTTCGAATCCTCCCGCCCCAGCCATCTCTCATAGAAAAATGCTCACTTCTTGGTATCAAGGTTGCGCGTCTCGCAGATCTTTACTACCGCCATCGAGATAGTAACACTGCTTTCTACCTTACAAGGCAGGGTGATGCCATCTATCATAATCTCGACGAGATTATGCGCGCCCAAATAGGTGGTAAATTTCATATCGAGCTGAGATTCTAATAAGTTAATAATGTCCGCGTGAGGAGTAGGGAGAATAGTAAACATGATTGAAGAAGCCACGGGCCCGGCCAACTGGTTGGGATGCGATCTGCAAAATTCTGATAGCTGGATGTATCGTCTCAATGATGCGGAAACAGCCGAGGTCAAACAAGCGGTGGCGCGGGTGATTGAGCTAAACATCGCGCTTAAAGACATGACGGCCGATGATTTCTCAGTACCGCTTTTAGCACCGATACTGAGCAAGCTGCAGGAAGAATTGGAATACGGACTCGGCCTTAAACTCTTGCGCGGCTTCCCCACTGACACGCTCAGCAAAGACCACTTGCGCATTATGTACTGGGGGATCGGGCTCCATGTCGGGACCGCTGTCTCCCAAAGCAAACGCAACGATTATCTGGGGGATGTTCGGGACATCGGCACCGCGCATGACGGTCCGAATTTTCGCGGCTATACGAGCAACGGAGAACTCACTTACCACGTTGATGCTGCAGACGTGACGGGACTGTTTTGTTTGCAACCTGCGAAAACAGGCGGCTTAAGCCGGATCGTCAGTTCGCTTGCCGTTCACAACGAGATTCTCAGGAGCCGGCCCGATTTGCTTGCGGTTCTCTACGAGCCCTATTGGTGGAGCATGCAAGGTAACGAATTGCCCGGCACGGCAGGATTTTATACACAGCCGATCTTTGCTGTCGAAAAAGGTTATTTCGCGTGCCGATATACTCGCACACATATTCGCTCGGCAGAGATAAATGCCGATTTACCAGATCTTACGCCCACGCAATGCGCAGCGCTCGATCTGTTTGACGAGATTTGTGCACGGCCGAATTTTCACGTCACTATGATGCTTGAACCCGGGGACATGCAGTTCCTCAACAACCATTTGACACTTCATACTCGAACAGCTTTTCACGACTCTATCGCAGACAATCAAAAACGACACTTGATGCGTCTCTGGCTGAGCGTGCCTAATGGCCGGCCGCTGAGTAACGGATTCAAACCGTTTTACCGAAACATCTCTGCGGGCTCCGTCCGGGGCGGGTTCCCGGGCCAAGGCGAGATGAAATTTCAAACGTTATGAAAAGCCGTCTGAGAGCGGCGCTCCCCATATCGAACGGCCGCTGGTCCAATATCCTGCGCACCAACAGCGGCTCAAGTACAACCAGCCATAATGACGAGAGCAATCTTCAGAGATATTGGGCCGCGGCTCCGAGGGATGTCCAGCGCAAAAGCCTGAATGGGCTGATTGCATTTTGAAATGATAACTTAACCTTTATACTCCACAGAGGTATTTTAATGAGATCTGCTAAATACATGAAAAAGCCGACCAACACACACGAAACGCTCTCTTCGTCTGCCGAAGTGCAATTGGGCTCAGATCGAACATTCGGCGTAGTATTTGCCGTGGTTTTCGGGCTCGTGTCGGCTTTTCCACTGATAAGTGGGAAACCCTATCATCTTTGGGCTGGCGGACTCTCGGCAGCGTTTCTTGGCACCGCTCTCGTCATGCCACGTCTATTACGTCCCCTAAATCGCCTTTGGTTCCTGATAGGCCTGTTCCTTCATAAAATGGCTAGCCCCCTGGTTATGGGTTTGATATTTTTTGGAACCGTTTTGCCGACTGGTTTGTTAATGCGCTTGTTCAGAAAAAGACCGTTGGCGCTGAAGTTTGACGTGGCCGCCGAGAGTTATTGGATAAAAAGAGGCCCTGCCGAACCTTCACCCGAGTCAATGAAGAATCAATTTTAAACCAATAGCAACGTGGTGGCAGTATGTCTTTTCTAGCTGAACTATGGGCTTTCATGAAAGTTCGGAAAAAATTCTGGCTCATCCCGGTTATGATCATGATGGTCATTTTTGGTGGCCTAATGGTCCTCAGCCAGGGATCAGCGGTAGCCCCCTTCATCTACACAATTTTCTAAATTTGTGGCTTGGTATAAGCATGCGTATTCTCGGTATATCAGCCTTCTATCATGACAGCGCTGCAGCGTTTGTCGAAGACGGGCGAATCATCGCGGCAGCCGAGGAAGAGCGTTTTACCCGCAAAAAGCATGACGCCCGTTTTCCGAATAAGGCCA
>CAXFCV010000113.1:0-4376 GCA_964000975.1 uncultured Rhodospirillaceae bacterium
AGGTAGAGCGATAAAGCCATGAGATTTGCATTAATTTTGTATGGACTGCAGTGGGCATTGAGGATCACGGCTTGGCGATACCCCATGTTTAGGATCCGTCTGAAAGAGAGAGACCTTACCGTCCAGATTAGAGTTTCGGATAATAGCATCGGCCGCACCTTTACTTTCAAAGGCGGGCGTGTGAGCTCACGATCCGGCGTCCGGCAAGATTGCGACGTGGACATCTCCGTCAAGTCGGCTGCGCTTGGTGCAGAGCTTATGATGCCACCTGTAAATCATTTGAAACGTATAGAAGCAATTAAGGCATTTTCGCTCATGGCCGTGGGACCCGATGAATTAGTCAGCTGGTTCTCCGAGACGGTTTATATGATGCAACGGGCTGGCTGGACCTGGGGCACGCCCGCAGCCAACGGTGAGACCCGTTATGTAAATAACACGAACGGCGGCCCGGTATTTGTCTATCAGAAAGCAGGCAAAATCGTGCGCCTCACACCTATAGATTTTGATGACGACGACGCAGGCACCTGGACCATCAAGGCGCGCGGCAAGGAATTCACCCCGCCGCGGAAATCGTCAATATCACCCCATGGGCTAGCGTCCAAGTCCATCGTCTACTCTAAAGAGCGTAATTTCTATCCCATGAAACGCGTGGATTTCGATCCCAACGGCGACCGAAACCCCCAGAACCGAGGTGTATCCGGATATGAGAGGATTTCATGGGAAGAGGCCCTGGATATTGTTGAAGCCGAGATCAAACGAGTTAATAGATCTTATGGCCCAGGTGCCATTCTCGCTGCCAGAAGCTCGCATCATACCTGGGGTAATGTCGGTTATTATATCAGTGCCTACAATCGCTTCACCAACATCATCGGCGCGACCCAAACTATGCTTAATCCGGACAGCTGGGAAGGCTGGTATTGGGGCGCCATGCACCACTATGGCCACAGTATGCGTAATGGCGCGGCGGAGATTTATGGCCAAGTAGAAGACTGCCTGCAGGAGGCTGAAATGATTGTCTTCTGGGCAAGTGATCCCGAGGTAACGAATGGTGTATACGGCTCTTTCGAAGGCACCATCCGGCGGCAATGGGCACAAGAATTGGGCATTAAGATGGTTCATATCGATCCCTACCTCAATGAAACCGCCGCTTTCATGGGCGGCAAGTGGATAGCACCTCGACCTTCTACGAGTCCTGCGCTCGCACAAGCTATAACCTACGTTTGGATGACCGAGGGCCTTTACGACAAAGACTATGTGGAAAACCGCACTACTGGGTTTGACAAGTGGCAGGATTACATTCTCGGTAATGACGAGGAGGGGTTTGCCCGGACGCCAGAATGGGCAGCCGATGAGACCGGGGTACCGGCACGTGATATTCGTGCGCTGGCCCGCGAATGGGCATCAAAGAAGACTTACCTGGCAGCGGGAAGCATGGGAACAACCCTCGGCGGTGCCTGTCGATCGGCGACAGGTGCACAATGGGCGCGTGCAATGATCTGCCTGATGGCCATGCAGGGACTGGGTAAACCCGGTATTAACTTTGGCGGTCTGCAGTTCGGGGCTCCAATTGATTATAATTTCTATTTTCCAGGCTATGCGGAAGGGGGGTTTTCAGGAGACCTTCAGAACTCAGGCAACGCCATTAGCCTCTACCAGCGCATGCCTCATCTGATTAGCATGAACCCAACCCAACAATCCGTTCCGCGCTTGAAAATGCCAGAGGCCATTATGGAAGGAAAGGCAGAGGGTTACCCCATCGACATTCGGTCCATCGAAGGGCAGTTTTTCCCAGTTAACTATCCGTCGCCCGGCCATTCCAAAGTGAAAATGATGTATAAATACGGTGGCTCATACATTGGGACCCAGCCGGACAGCAATCGCTATGTGAAAATGTATCAGTCAGATGAATTAGAGTGTGTTATCGCGCAGGCCATCTGGCACGAGGGCGAGGTCAAGTTCGCTGATGTTATCTTGCCAGCGTGTACAAATTTCGAACGCTGGGATATCGGTGAGTGGGCGAATCCGGGAGGTTACGGTTATGATTGGATCGGCCAACTCAACCATCGGGTCATTGGTATCCAGCACAAAGCTATTGACCCACTTGGCGAGTCCAAGTCTGATTTCGAAATCTTCCAGGCAGTCTGCAAACGGCTTGGCCATGGTGCCTATTTTACGGAAGGACTGACGGAGTTGGATTGGGTCAAGCGGGTCTTCGATGCCTCGGATCTGCCGCGCCATATCAGCTGGAAAAAATTTTTAAAGAAAGGCTATTTCGTCGTGCCTCCGGAGCCGGAAGCGTCCCGGCCTAGAACATCCTACCGATGGTTTGCCGAAGGGCGCAAAAAAGATGTTCCGGAGCCGCATCCCCTACCTGGATCCTATGGCGAGGATTTCCTTGACGGCCTTCAGACGCAATCGGGCAAAATTGAATTCGAGTCCAACAGCCTTAAGCGATATGGCAATGATCCCGAGAGGCCGCCCCTCAATAAATATATTCCTGCATGGGAGGGTATTCATACGTCTGCCCTATTTGAAAAATTTCCCTTACAACTTTTCTCGCCCCACGCTCGATACAGCTTCCACACTAAGGGCGATGGAAAGGACAGTGCCATAAACGATATCACTGACCACCGGCGCGAAATCGATGGATATTTCTATTGGATCGCTCGAATAAGTCCATCGGATGCTGCGGACCGGGGTATCAGAGAAAATGACCTCGTCAAACTTTACAATGATCGGGGCGCTGTTATCTGCGCCGCTCATGTTACCGAGCGGGTTCGACCAGGAATGATCCACTCTCGTCAGGCTTCTGCGGTCTATGACCCAATTGGAAAGCCCGGATATTCAGCTGACCGGGGTGGGTGCATCAATAATCTAACCCCTAACAGAACTCAGTCCCTAAAAACTCATTCTGCCGCCTATAATTCTTGTCTAATAGAGGTGGAACTATGGGGTGGCGGATCAAATATTGGTCGAGGAGCCGCGGAGACCAACGACGAAATAGCAGGCGCAGGACACGCGTTGGAAACGGCGGGTCAGGATTAAATTATGAAGAAATGGAACCTACTTATAGATGTTGCAAAATGCCACAACAGTCAGAATTGCTTTCTGTCAGTTGCCGATGAATATCAAGGTAATACTCATCCAGGCTACGCAGCGGAGATGCCCCGCCACGGGCATAGATGGATAGACACAAAGAAGAAGGAGAGGGGCCAAGCGCCAATGGTCGATGTGGCGTATGTGTCTACCATGTGCATGCATTGCGATGACGCACCTTGCATATCCGCCGCAAAAAACAACGCTGTCAAAAAACGTGATGATGGGATTGTTATAATCGACCCGGAATTATCGAAGGGTCAAAAACATTTAGTTGATGCCTGTCCGCACGGTGCCATTTGGTGGAACGAAAAGCTTGATATACCACAACATTGGAATTTTGACGCCCATCTACTGGATAATGGTTGGAAAGAACCAAGGTGCGCGCAAGCCTGTCCTACCGGTGCTCTGAGAGCTCTTCGTGTTGAGGACTCAGAAATGGAAAAAATAAAGGAGGAGCAAAGCCTACAAGAATTTAACCCCCAGTTTAAAACTAAACCTCGTGTCCATTACAAAAATCTCCACCTATTCAACAAATGCTTTATTGGAGGAACATTAGTGTTTGTTGAAGACGCGGTGGAAGACTGTCTAGAAGACGCAAATATTGTGCTCAAAAAAGATGATGAGAAACTGGACGAGATGAAAAGTGATACTTTCGGTGAATTTAAATTTGATGGTTTAGATCCCAACAGTGGTTCCTATCAGCTTGAGATCACTCACGATGGGTTTTTCGGTTTATCTGTGGAGGTAGACCTCGAAGAGAGTATTTACACAGGTGTTCACACTATGCGGGCTCGTTAGAGCCGTCCTTGTTTCTCAAAGTATCGCTGATGATACTCTTCTGCTTTATAAAACGTACTAGCTTGTGTGATCTCTGTGACGATTGGGTCGCGGTATCGCCCTGACTCAGTTTGCGACAGCAATGAATCTCGGGCAGCTTCCTGTTGTTCGGACGTATGAAAATAGATCGCAGACCGGTATTGCGTTCCGATATCTGGCCCCTGCCGGTTAAGGGTGGTAGGGTCATGGACGGCCCAGAAAGTATTTAGCAACTCAACGTAAGAAATCTCGTCCGGGTCGTAGCTTACTTCGACGACTTCCGCATGGCCGGTTTGACCTGTGCAGACCTCCTCATAAGTCGGGTTGTCTTTGTCTCCACCAGCATACCCGGAGAACGCTTCATTGACCCCGTTTAGACGGCGAAAAGCAGCTTCTACTCCCCAAAAACAACCGGCTCCAAACGTTGCTTTTGCCATTATTTAATCCTCCTTAAGCACTGC
>CAXFCV010000114.1:0-7022 GCA_964000975.1 uncultured Rhodospirillaceae bacterium
AAGTCGGGAGGGCCCTCAAAGATCTTTTCACCAAAATTTAGAACAACAACATGATCGCATAGTGACCGGACGAAATGCATGTCATGTTCTACCACAAGCAACGTAACGCCACTCTGGTGCACGCGGTCAAGAAGCTGATGGAGTTGATCGGTTTCTACACGATTGAGCCCCGCTGCGGGCTCATCCAAGAGCAAAAGCTTCGGTTTGGCTACCATGGCCCGGACGACCTCTATTCGTTTCTGAATGCCGTAGGGCAAATTGGCCACGACCTCGCCCGGGTAGGTGCCTATACCCGCGTCTGCAAGCGCTGCTTCTGCCTCATCACGCCAACGGTTTTTAGCTAATATCCCGAGCGGGTATATCATATTACGCCAACCGCGAGACGTAGCCTGCTGACCGAGCATCACATTTTCTACAGTGCTGAGGTGAGGCATCAGGCGAATATTCTGGAAACTACGGGAAAGACCATTAAGAACCCTGTCGTGCGCTTCTGTCCGAGTAATGTCGACTCCGTCAAGGACAATTGAGCCACTATCCACGTCGTAGACACCCGAGAGCAAATTAAAGATCGTTGTTTTGCCAGCCCCGTTTGGGCCAATAAGTGCTGTTTTGCTTGCCTTAGTTACAGCAAAGGACACATCATCAATAACTACGAGCCCACCAAAGCTCTTTTTTAGTGACCCTATTTCGAGAATTTTTTTGGTCACCGCCCGCCCTCGGGTTGTTCAGAGGTTACCGCGTTATTTTTATTTCTCAAGTTACCTGCGATCCGCTCCTGAAGCGTCCGCGTCATTATGCCCTCAGGTCTAATAACCATCAAAATGACGATGAAGGCGCCGAAAAGTATAAAACGCCCCTCTGCGAGCCAGTGCCAGCCTAGCATTTCTGCTATTTCTCTCAGGCCTTCAGGCACAATGGTGAAAAATGCTGCACCAATTAATGGTCCCCAGGCCGTTTGGGTGCCCCCCATGAGAACGTACAAAAGTATGAATATACTGAGGAGCACATTAAAAGTCTGTGCCTCAATGTAGTTAAAATGAAGCCCATAGAGTGAACCGCCGAGGCTTACAATCATTGCACCGACCGTAAAGGCGATGACTTTAGCAGTCCTAACTTTAATGCCAAAAAGCGTCGCAACATTTTCATCGTCATGAATGGATCGGAGGGCAAGTCCAAAGCGCGTGGACATAAAATAGAAACTGAAAATAATAACGGCCAATGTAATCGGCGCTACCACCAGTATCGAAGCGTGGGAGTCTACTGGCATACCGGCCGCTGCACCCAAAAACTCAAAATTTATTACAAAACCTGAGACCACCTCAGCAAATGCAAAGGTGGCTAGCACCATGTAAACGCCCTTTGTTCTCAAAATTGGAAATGAGATTAAAAAGCTTACAATACCGGTAAAAACCATCGCCAGAATGACACTCGCCGTGGCCGAGAGCCCAAGACCATCCATTGAATTAAACCAAGCACTGGCATAAGCGCCGAGCGTGATAAAACCGGCTGCACCCAGGTTCAATTGACCTGACGCAGCAGGAATAAAAATACCGTAGGCGTAGATGGTGCTCAGGCATAGGATGATGAGCTGCGCTTCAAGGTAGCCGCTCATTAAAATTTGCCTTTTCCGATAGCCGTATGTCCGAATAATCCAGACGGCTTAAATGCGAGAATGATCAGCAGCATGCCCCATATGGGCACTTTCGCAAAATCTGCTCCCACGAGGTAGATTGACATAACCTCTAGAATACCGACGAATAGTCCGCCTACCACCGCACCCCAGACGTTGCCAAGCCCCCCCAGCACCATGGCGGCGATAGCAACCGTGGCCACAGTATCACCAATGTAAGCGTCCACGATAGTATAGTTAATGGTGAATAAAATACCTGAGATCGCACACAACAGGCCAGTAATCACATACACTACGGCGACAATGCGTTCCACATTTACACCCATTAATGTTGCGGTGTCGGGCCGTTCCGCAATTGCGCGAAGTGCGCGACCAAGTTTAGAGGCCTTTAGCATAACGCTGAGCATTATGACTATTACGAGGGAAATAATTAGGCTGAGGATTTGCGGCACGCTGAACAGGAGCTCGCCTATTGTGAAGGAAGCATCTCCAAACGGTGATTTTATTGCGAGTGGATCAGAGCCATAACCGCTTATCACCGCGTGCTCAAAGATAATTAGGAACCCGAGCGAGCTTACAAGCGGCAGAGCGTGCTCCGTTGCATCTCCATACTTAGCTTTCATGTATCTATATGTGAAACGCTCGATAACTAATGAGGCAAGAGCAGTGATTATAAGTGCTACAAAAATTCCCCCGATCCAGCGAAATTCCTCACCAAAAATACCCAAAATAAGCTCATTGCCGAACGGCAGATTACCGGTCATGGTTGCCCACATCAAAACGGCAGCAACCATGAAAAGCGCCGGGATTGTAAAGTTGAGAAAATTCAACATGCCAATGATCAGCGTAAACGCTACGGCAACCATGACGTATACGCCGCCAAGCATCAGGCCATTCACGATTTGTTGGAGAACAAGCATATATTATTTATTTAAAGGCTGGATTTAAGAGACGAATAGTAACTTGGGTTAGCCTTGCACAAATACTTTCCTGTACGATAAATGATGACGACATTTTAAGTGAGAGATACGGCACGTCAATCGTTACCGAAGAATTCATCAGAGGTGAACTGACTGGACTTGCCGGCATTGACCTTTGACATTGACCCAATCAGGAGGAGAACAGAAATGAGCGAAGGAGCCATTCTTGTTACCGGTTCGGCGAGCGGTATCGGCCGCGCATGCACTGCCATGCTGTTAGAGAGAGGCGCCCGCGTGGCCGCTTTTGATATTCAGTCGGAAAAGCTTGAGGCTGCATTTCCCGGCGAAATTAAGAACCTCCTCAAGATTTCGGGAAATGTTGCCAGTACGGCCGATTGCCAAAATGCGGTGAAATCCACCCTTGATAAATTAGGGGCGCTGGATGCACTTATTCATTGGGGTGCTGCTCATTCTTCTGCCACCTGGGATGAATTAGATGCTGAAGAATGCACACGTACCCTCGAAGTAAACGTAACCGGCTCGTTTCTTATTTCCCAAGCCGTGGCCACACACATGGTGGATCAAGGAAAGGGATCAATTGTACTCTGCACCTCTACATCCGTGCTATATGGTGTGACCGGTGGCCAGGGCCAGGGTGGCCCGGCCTATGTCGCCTCCAAAGGTGCAATAATAGCTCTTACGCGTTCACTCGCACGGGCCTTGGGACCTAAGGGCGTCCGTGTAAACGCGGTCAGTCCCGGTATCACGGAAACTGCCCTCATCGGGAACTATACCGAAGAACAACGCACCAATATGACGCAGCGTTTTCCGCTCGGAAGATTCGCCCAGCCGGCGGAAATTGCCGAAGCTGGCCTTTATCTTATTTCAGATAAGGCAAGCTTTATGACTGGTGAGATCATGCATGTGAACGGCGGTTCTAACTTCGGTTAAGAAGACGCTGGAATATGATCCCCTTGGTTCTCTAAATACCATTCAGCGATTTCTTCCCGGGTCGCAAACCAGACGTCATCGAATGTTTTTGCATAGCGGATAAAGTCCCGAATGGCGCGGACCCGGTACGGCTGTCCAATCACATGGGGGTGAAGCCCGATATTCATGAACCGGCCAGTAGTGGCGCTCTCCTCATAGAGCCAGTCGAATTGTTCTTTGAACATTTCAAGACCGCTTTCCGCCCCCAATCCCTGCCGCAGAAAGCTGAAATCATTTACCTCCGACGTATAAGATACCGAGACCATGGGCTTACCGCTTCGAGTTTGCACCATGTACGGCTGATCATCGTTTAAAAGATCCGTGATAAAGAAAAGATCTTCCTCCGCGAGAATGTCGATCGTGTTGAGGGTCGACCGAAGGGAACTGGAAAGCCAACCCTTCGCTTTCTTTCCGCAAACCTTCTCGTAGATGTCGAGGGTGGTCCGAATGACTTCCCGTTCTGTGTCCTCGTCAAACATATGGTCCGTCAGCAATTCTGTTTGAACGAAGTTATGAGGAACTATTTCCCATCCCCGTTCCAGGGCAGCATCAACCACAGGTCGCCGTTCCAAGGCCATTTTGCCGTTCATTGTGCAACTTGCGGGAACGCCCTCCGCATCAAAAATATCAAACAAACGCCAAACCCCGACACGCTGACCGTATTCCCGCCAGGTGTAGTTAGCGTTATCGTATACATTTCCGGCAAGGTTGCCGCCAACGATGCTTGGTCCGCCAGGATAATACGGCTCTGTCGTGTCTCGGACCGGATCCCAATATTCCATGTTGATGGTCAGGATAACAGCGAGGCGTTTGCCATTGGGCCATTTCAATGGATTTCGGTGCGCGATTGGAACGAAGTCGTAATGCATAATGGTGTCTCCCTACCTGAAAAGCCCGAGGTGAAGCGTTGTTCCGTGCCTGCCTCCGGTGTTAAACTGATTCCACGGCCATGGCGATGCCTTGGCCGCCACCGATGCACATGGTGGCGATGCCGAACTTTCCGCCCGTCCGCTTTAACTCATGCACCAATTTGATAGCGATGATGGTTCCTGTTGCGCCGATTGGATGGCCAAGGGCAATGGCGCCGCCGTTCGGATTTACCTTTTCTGGGTCCAGCCCGAGCGATTTTGAGACGGCGCAGGCTTGGGCGGCGAAGGCTTCATTGCTCTCGATAATATCGAAGTCTTCGATGCTCATGTCGATGCGGTTCAGCATCTTTTTTACCGCTGGTACTGGGCCTATGCCCATTTCCGAGGGCTCCACTCCAGCGTGGCCATAGCCGATGATTTTGGCAAGCGGGGTGGCGCCGCGTTTCTCGGCAATCTCTCCACTCATTAGGACCACCGCTGCCGCTGCATCATTTAGGCCGGAGGCGTTGCCGGCAGTCACCGTGCCGTCTTTTTTAAACGCTGGTCGAAGGCTCGTCATGTCCGGCAGTTTGAGATCCGCGCGGACGTGTTCATCCTGATCGAACTGGAAGGTGTCACGTTTTATTTTAATGTCGATGGGAAGAATTTGATCCTGAAAGTGGCCGCCCTCGATGGCCTTCTGGGCTCGTTGGTGGCTTTCAAAAGCGAAAGCGTCCTGTTGATCACGACTGATATGGTATTTTTCTGCTAAATTTTCTGCCGTAATACCCATATGCCCGTGTCCAAAAGGATCGTGGAGGGCCTCTGTCATCATGTCCACGGCGACTGTGTTCCCCATCTTTTGGCCCCAGCGTGCGGTGGAAATCAGATGACCGGCACGGCTCATACTTTCTGCGCCTCCGGCGACTGTAATGTCTGCATCATCCAGCAAAATAAGTTGAGCCGCAGAGACAATGGCTTGCAGACCGCTGCCACACAGGCGGTTTAGGGTCATTGCGGGTACTTCCTTTGGAATACCTGCCCCCATGGCGGCCACCCGGCTCAGATACATGTCCCTGGCTTCTGTATGGATGACATTGCCAAAAACGGTGTGGTCCACCTCCGCTGCGTCCACATTCGATCGACGCAGGGCTTCTGCGGTAACAAGAGATCCAAGTTCGGTAGGTGGTTTATCCCGCAATGATCCTCCAAAATCACCGATCGCGGTTCGAACACCGTCTACCAGCATCACATCTTTTTGACCCATCATTTTTGGCCTTCCTTTTTGATTGCCTGACCCGCAACTCGTTGGAACTATTATGCCTCCCAAAAGCGTCAGGGTCGATGCTAATCCAGCCGTAATCTAAAACACTCCAAGTCGGGCCATTATACTGGTAACTGTGTGATATATTCCCTAAATTCCCTGGCGGTCATGTTGGCAAATCGCCACGCCAAAGAAACGGAAGAGGATGACATGCACAAAGTCGTTACCAATATCAAACGCCCCAAACCCGAGACGGTTGACGCCTTCAATGCTGACCAACTGGGTGTTGCCACTGTCCATGAAGCCCAAGGCCGCAAGGGCCTGCTGGCCGCCTACATGAGCCCAATTTATGCTGGTGCCTATATTGCAGGTCCTGCCGTGACGATTTCGGCGCCCCCCTGCGACAATTGGATGATACACGTTGCCGTGGAGCAGTGTCAGCCCGGAGATGTCCTGGTGTTAGCGACTACATCTCCATCTGACGCTGGATATTTTGGCGACTTGCTTGCGACCTCATTAAAGGCGCGCGGGGTCCAGGGCCTGATAATTGATGCGGGCGTCCGAGACGTGAAGGATCTGACTGAAATGAATTTTCCGGTCTGGTCTCAATATGTTTTTGCGCAAGGCACGGTGAAGGAAACGCTTGGCGACGTAAACATTCCAGTCGTATGCGCCGGCCAGCTTGTTTGCCCGGGTGATCTTATGATCGCCGATGACGATGGCGTGGTTGTTGTGGCACAAGAAGACTGTGATATGGCCCTTGAGAACGCGCGCGCTCGGGAGGCCAATGAGGCCGATAAACGCCAGAAGCTGGCTGACGGGGTTTTGGGCATCGATCTCTATGGCATGCGGCCTCGTTTGGAAGAAAAAGGACTTAAGTACATTGAACAGTCTGACCTATAGCGTACCCTAAGACCGTCAGACTTAAAAATTGCCCGGGATGGATTATGTTGATCATAGATTGCCACGGCCACCAAACCATCGTTCCTCAAGCACATTTGGATTTTCGCAACGCTCAAAAAGCGCGGCTGGAGGATCCGGGCCTGCCAGCGCCCGACAAGCCCAATATCAGTGATGACGAAATTAGGGAGGGGATAGAGGCCAACCAGCTCAGACTTATGAAAGAGCGTGGTGCCGATATCAACATCTTCTCGCCCCGGGCGTCTGCTATGGAGCCGCATGTGGGCGACGCCCAAACCTCTTTGGATTGGTCCATTGCGTGTAATGATCTAATCCATCGAGTAACATTGCTCTTTCCGGATCATTTTATCGGCGTGTGTCAGCTGCCTCAAACGCCCGGGGGGACCATGGATAATTCTATCAGGGAGTTGGAGAGATGCGTCACTGAGCTTGGCTTTGTCGGATGTAAC
>CAXFCV010000115.1:0-4884 GCA_964000975.1 uncultured Rhodospirillaceae bacterium
ATGCATATGTCCAACGGATAAAAAACAAAGTCGCTTCGGCCTTGCGAATATGGTCGTTGAGGTTGCGGTAGCGTGTGGCTTGGCGCACCTGTTTCCGCAGGCTCTGCATCTGCGCATCCAGGGTGATCATGATATCGTCGAGACGCTCCAGATTTGTCTCTGCACCTTTCAATCGTAGTTCCGCCTCGTGGCGCCGGGAATTGAGGCCGGTGATTCCGGCAGCTTCCTCAAGAAGCTTTCGCCGTTCCGTTGGTTTGGCTGAAACTACTCGCCCGATGTGGCCCTGACTTACCAGTGCTGTAGATCTTGCACCAGACGCTTGGTCTGCAAACAAGAGTTGGACGTCCCGAGCACGGACATCCTTGGCATTTACTTTATAGTTTGAGCCTTTTTCCCGCTCGATTCTTCGCGTCACTTCCAAGTCATCGAAATCATTAAATTGAGCGGGTGCCGTTCTGTCCGTGTTGTCCAGGATCAAACCTACTTCTGCGATGTTGCGGGCTGGTCGGTTTGCAGTACCAGAGAAAATGACGTCGTCCATCTCATTGCCGCGCATCTGCTTTGCAGAGGTTTCCCCCATGACCCACCTAAGGCCCTCTACAAGGTTCGATTTTCCGCACCCGTTGGGACCTACAACGCCAGTCACGCCCGGCTCAATGGCTAGCTCCGTCGGGTCGACAAATGATTTAAAGCCGGTTAGGCGGAGCTTGGTAAATTGCACTTTCTTCCTTGCCCCCAGTTTAATACATACCAGAATTAGCCGGGTTCTCCGGCGCTTTATTTAATCTCCTGACGGGGTCTATTGGTGCGCGTCAGCCAATGCCTTATCTAACACCTCTCGGAAACGCCCGATATTCAGACTCCCGTTGATCTTTTGACCGTTCACCAAAATTGTCGGCGTCGATTCTATCTTAAATTTTTTGTCTCCGTCGTTCCGTTGTTTCATGACTGCGTCAAACACGGCGCGACTTTGGATGCATGCCTGAAGAGTTTCCGGGGGCATGCCAGCCAGCCGGCCAATGCTTTCAAGCGCGGCCTGTGGGTTAGCCGCGTTACGCCAGGTTGCCTGCGTCTCGAACATCAGGTTAATTACTCCAAAATATCTCTCTTCCGGTGCGCAGCGTGCAATCATGGATGCAGCAAGTGCAACACGATCAAGTGGAAAATCGCGGAAGATAAATTTGATTTTACCGGTGTCCACATATTCCTTTTTAATCTCCGGCCATGGTTCGCGATGAAAGGCGGCGCAATGCGGACAGGTCAAAGAGGCGTATTCTATGACGGTAACTTTGGCGTTTTGGTTGCCGAGCGATCGTTCCGCAGTCATTTTCGCGACCGGCGGTAATGATTGAGCGTCGACCGCGCTGTCTGTTATAAAACTCATCGTGACCCAGGCTATTACCAGGACTGCGATTGCCAAAACGGTCCTTTTAACTATATTTTTAGGCAAATTTGTCTCCTGACCACCAGATATTGATAATTATAAATTGGGTAAAACCGCTCGACAAGCGGTCAAAGGTCTCAAAATACCATATTTCTGGGGATAACTTTTGCCTTTCATCTTGATTTGATGACTGTCTGATCGGATAGTTGAATTTTAAGCGAGAGTTATCGCCAAATTTGGGTAAAATCGGTTGTTCTGCAAGTTCCCCGTCGCTAAAGGTTAAGTCTCAGTGCCGGTAGGGCTTGCCACAATGCCGTTGATAATAATTCGTCCGTTTACCGGATAAAAAGTGGGAGTAGGGCGCGTGCGTTTTGGATTTCAATTTTTTCCGGATGTTGTTGAGTCCCAAAAATCGCCTGCTGAATATTATGACGATGCCATGCGTCTGATCAGCTATTGCGATGTTTATGGGTATTCACATGTCCGCACGGTAGAACATTATTTTCACTATTGGGGAGGATACAGTCCAAGTCCGCTCATGTTCTTGACGGCGGCATGCCAGCATACCAAGACAGCCACCATGGTCACCGGCGCGGTTCTGCCTGCGTTCAACCATCCTCTAAAGCTCGCCTCCCACATTGCGATGCTGGATGGCTTGAGCAACGGCCGTCTGGAAGTGGGATTTGCCCGAGCATTCCTGCCCCAGGAATTTCGGCATTTTGGCGTGGACATTGACGAGAGTGTTGACCGGTTTGAAGAGGGCATCGAGCAGGTGCAAAAACTGCTGGAAGAAGAAAATGTGACATGTGATGGCAGGTTCCACAGTTTTTCCAAGGTGACCACCTACCCCCGGCCCACACAATCTCCCCGGCCGCCTTTTTATGTCGCCGCTGTTGGGACCCCTGAGTCCTTCGAGCGAGCGGGTAAAATGGGACACGGGATTATGGCTATTCCTGGAGTAGGGTCCGATCCGATGGCGTTGATGAAGATCTACCGCGACGCATGGGCCGAAGCGGGCCATCCAGGAAAGCCTAAACTGATGATGGCAGTAATGATGTATTGCCATGAGGACCGTGACGAAGCTATACGCATCGCGAAGCCACGCGTCGAGGGACATTTTGCCTCAATTGCTGATGCCATGTCGGAATATGGCGAGGGCTCGCCTTCAGATGCTTATAAAAATTATGATAAGATGCGCGAAAAAATTGCAGCACAAACACTTGAGTCGCAGATTGAGAGCATGGCCGCTTTTGTTGGCACTCCAGACGATATCGAGGAGCAATTGCGCGCTTTTGATGGCGCCACTGGCGGATGTGACGAAGTCTCCATGCAGGTACTTTACGACAACATGTCATATGAAGTTGCCGAAAGGTCGGTTAAGTTATTCGGCGAAGAGGTTATCCCGAGGTTTTAGGTGGTCTGATCATGGATGATGGCACACGGGTTCCGCCCGACGCAAAGGAGACTTTCCTGACCGAGATCGCGCAAAACCGGCTTGCGCCTCTCTGGGAAATCTATCAGACCTTGATAATTGAAGAGCCTAACACAGCTCCACCGCCGGTTATCTGGAAGTGGAGTGAAATGTTGCCGGTGATCGAAAAATCCGCCGATCTCGTGATGGGAACGGCAGCCGATCACCGAGTCCTTATCCTCGACAATCCGCACTTAGATGGCCCGCCCGCCACTTCGCCAACCATTGTCGCAGCATATCAATGTGTCCTGCCCGGAGAGAAAACCTCTCCGCACCGTCACACGCCAGCAGCTACCCGGGTCATTTTAGAGGGCGCGGGCGGAGCCACGTTCGTCGATGGCAAGCGGTGTGATATGTATGATGGGGACCTCATCATTACTCCAAACTGGACGTGGCATTGTCACAATAATGACAGCGGCGCGCGTACGGTCTGGCTTGATATCCTGGACCTGCCCTTCGTTGCCAAGATCAATGCTGTCTTTGGTGACATGGGGCCAGTCGACATGTTCCCAGAAAATATCTCGACATTGCCAGATAATGCTTTCTCAAGCGGCGGTCTTATTCCGGCTAACTCTGCGGCGCCGGTTCGCCACTCGCCCCGGCTGCGGTATCCCTGGTCTGAGGTTATGGCGACTTTGGATGTTGGTCCAGCGGAAGCCGATGGATCACGGACGGTGGCCTATTGCAATCCGCTGGATGGCAGCCCGCTGACCCCCACGCTGGACTCCCGAGCCATCGCTCTTGCGAGGGGGCAGGCCACAGAAAAACAAAGGACGACGTCCAATGCTATTGCCGTCGTGCTGGATGGCGAAGGGGTCAGCGAGATCGGAGACCAAGAGATTGCGTGGGGGCCAAAAGACGTTTTCACACTCCCGCACTGGACCTGGATATCACATCGGTCCACCACTGAAACCGCGCATATGATTCTGATCTCAGACCGGGAGATGTTGACAAAACTAAACCTGCTTCGGGAAGAGAGCGCTTAGAGGTCTCAAGGCTTGTCCGCTAATTCTTGAGAAGTCGGCTGCCCAACGCTGATAACGCCGCTTTCAGATCTGGGTCCGAGACAAAAACCAACCGTTGATCAATTTCTCGCTGGGTGTCTTTGGAGATCAATGCGGGTCCGTTTTTGGGCGATCGCTGTTCCGGGACCGGCCCTTGAACGATTTGAATGCGGCCCACGGCGCCATAGCCAAAATACGTGTTTATCTTATCAATCAACTGTGGCGTCAGATGCTGAAGTTCCAGTGCCAGGGCTGAGCTGTCGATCTTTAATTTGAGTATGCCGTCCACACGTCCTCTGCGGGGAAAAGAGATTTGTTCAGGCACCGTGTGGCGGGCCAGCGTGGTGCCGACAATATGCGGCCAATCGGTTACGATTGCGGCTTCTCCAAAACCACGTTTGCCGAAAATTGGTTTCGTGATTTTTTCGACGCTGGCACTGATGGTTCTAAATTTTCTGCGCGGAATGGTCATCCCTGGAGGGTAACGGGCTGGTCGATCAAACGCAACGGAACGCTAATTTTGTGATACTATCCGGGCATGAACAGACCCATCAGTGACTTACCGAGGACTCTTCTGAAGTGGTATGATCGTCATCAGCGTGTGCTGCCTTGGCGTGCCCGTGCCGGGGAGAAAATCGATCCCTACCGGGTATGGCTGAGTGAAATCATGTTGCAGCAGACCACGGTGGCGACGGTAAAAGGATACTTTGACAATTTTCTCGACCGCTGGCCCACGGTCATTGATTTGGCCTCCGCCGAATTGGATGACGTCCTGCATGCGTGGCAGGGCCTGGGCTACTATGCGCGCGCGCGCAACTTGCACAAATGCGCGCGAGTTGTGTCCTGGGAATTTAATGGCCAGTTTCCATCAACGGCGGCGGCTCTGCTGGCCTTGCCCGGTATCGGACCCTATACGGCAGCGGCAATCGCGGCAATCGCGTTTGACCGTCCCGCTACACCCGTGGATGGAAATATTGAACGGGTTATATCCCGGCTGTACCGCATATCTGAGCCGCTGCCCGGGG
>CAXFCV010000116.1:0-4362 GCA_964000975.1 uncultured Rhodospirillaceae bacterium
CCAACATAACCGTTTAAAACGCCCAAATCATCGGCGGGCCAAAGATCTGGACGCCGAAGCGCGAACAATAGATAAACCTCGGCCGTCCAACGGCCCACCCCTTTGAGCTTGGTCATTTCAGCGATGGCGCTCTCGTCGTCCATGTAGGCTATTTTCCGGAAATTAAGATCACCCGAAGCCACCGCTTCCGCGATCCCTCGCCCATACACTTCTTTTTGTCGACTCAGCCCGATAGCACGATAGTCGGACGCCCGTAGGGAGAGAAAAATCTCCGGTGTCATAGGTAAGGCATAATTGTCCAAACGACCAGTAATGGCCCGAGCCGCCGCCGTCGAGACCTGCTGGCCGCATATTATTTTTAGCAGGGAGCCAAAACCCGTGGGCCGGGTCCGTAGCCCTGGCAGTCCATGCTGGCGGTAAAATGCCCCAAGGTCTTCATCACGCTCGGCCAGCTCCAATACCGCTTGGCGCATAGTGTTTTTATCAATTTTTATCTTCATGTCTCTCTCGTCAAACAAAACGAGAGCACTGTCAAGGCTGGCATCAGGTCTCAGTTGAAGGAGACGCATTACAAATGCTCGACGGAACGACGGCAGATAAAATGACAGAGTGATTAGTCTTAAACGCCTTATCCTAGGGATGACGACGCCCCTTTGGTAACGTAGACTAAGCCCGTAAATAATTCCAAGGATGCCGCCCGTGCTCGTCGAACAAATCTGGACCGATAATGATTACCGTAACTTTAATTATCTTATTGCATGCCCAAAGACGGGCGAGGCGCTCGCCATTGACCCGCTCGAATATCAGCAATGCCTGGATACCGCCAGCGCCAATGGCTGGGAAATAACTCAAGTCCTCAATACCCACCACCACCACGATCATATCGATGGTAATCCTGGGATCGTTGAGGCCACCGGCGCATTGGTACTCGCACATGCTGGCGCCTCTGATCAAATCCCGGATATGGACATTGGTTTACGGGCCGGCGACATGATCAAAGTTGGCCAGACCGTTGAACTAGAGGCGCTTGATACCCCGGGTCATACCATGAGCCACGTTTGTCTTCTCTCGCGCACCGACACTCCTGCCCTGTTTGCCGGCGACACCATGTTCAATGCAGGAGCGGGCCATTGCAAAGGTGGCGGACACCCGGGCTCCCTCTATGACACTTTCGTGGGCCAGCTCGACAAACTGCCAGACGAGACTCTCATTTACCCCGGCCACGATTATATACTGAATAATCTGGAGTTCACCCTCGACCGGGAACCGGATAATGCTCGGGCGCTGAACCTCAAGGCCGAACTGGCAGATCAGGATACCAACAACGCAATGATCACGACGCTTGGCTTGGAAAAAGAGATCAATACCTTTTTCCGGCTAAAAAACCCCTCTGTGCAGGCAAAGCTCCGCGAGGTATTTCCAGACCTACCCCGTGAACTGGACGATAGGACCGTCTTCCTGAAACTTCGGGAACTTAGAAACGATTGGTAGCTCAGCACGTGAGGCGAAAGGTGTAATTTAGCTCTGGCATCTAAGCTGAGATAACGGCCCGTGGAGACATCTCATCATGGGCGATACGCTCCCGCATCATCATTTCGAGCATTAGAGATTTATCCGCCGCCGACGCAGGATTATTCCACAGATTGTTGAGCTCCAACGGATCGTTTAACCGATCATAGAGTTCACCAAATGCGTGCTCCATCCAATAAGTTAGTCGCCAACGCTCAGTCACAAAGGACCGTGTTCTGAGATAAGTGCGGCAGTTGGCGTTAACCGGCAGCTCATCCTCCTCGATCAGGAGACCTAATCGCGGCAGTTCATCCCCCGCCCGGGCCGCCGACACACTGTCAAAGCCCTGTATACCATGATAGGGCTGCACACCTGCCCGGCTCATGACACTCGCAGCGACATCAATCGTGCCAGAGAGTAAATCTGTTCGCGCGGATATGTCTCCAGCATCCGGGTCCGACCAGATAAACGGCGCCCGGATTAAGCCATCATTGTGAAAACAGTGTTTTAACATCAGGCCATGATCGCCCATGAGATCCCCATGGTCCGATGTGAAAACAATCACCGTGTTTTCAGCAATTCCCAGATCATTAAGCGTCCCCAAAATGCGGCCGATGGCATCATCGACAAAAGAAATCATGCCGTAGGTCAGGGCAACACTCACCCGAGCTTCTTGCTCGGTCACGGCGTAGGCCGCCACCCTGTGTTCCCGATTATTTTGGCGAAATTCATCCCATAGCATTTCTCGGAACGGTGGCGGGTCATTTAGTGTGCTGTTGATTGAGGCGGACGCCTCACAGTCCGCCGGATCATACATGCCCCAGTAGCGCCCAGGTGGAGTAAATGGGTGATGCGGATCCGGAAACGAGCACTGAATAAAGAACGGGTTGCCGCTGTCTTCATCTGCGTGGTTTTTGAGGTAGCTGATGGTTTCCTGTTCAACGAACGCCGTGGAATACAATTCTTCGGGCACTTGTGTTCGCCAGGCAAGGGGCGCTGAAAACCTGTCGTCCGGCAGAGCATTCTCGGGCCCAACATAAGCGTCTGCATTTTTATCCTGCGACAACATCCATTTTTTATAAGCTCCGCCGACCCTGTCGCCATGCCCCGATGCGAGGCAAACTTTTTCAAATCCGTAATACGGCGAAACAACCTCCCGATCCTGATCCTGTTCCCACAGATCTCGGCGTTCATTCTCGTAGATTTCGCCCTGGCGAACGCTCAAATAGGCGTCGCTAAATTCATCCAATGGCCGAATGGATCCATCCCTCGCGGGCGGATAGTTCCAATCATCCACCTGCAAAGGGGCCACGTTCTGCAGATGAGATTTACCAAGAAGCGCGGTGCGGTAACCAGCATTCCGCAGCATGTGAACAAAGGTGTTGGAGTCCCATGGAAGCGATAATCCATTCGAGAGCACACCATTAACGGATGGCAACCGCCCGGTCATGAGGGTTGCCCGGTTTGGCATACAGATCGGGCACGAAACGTAAAAATTATTAAAGGTCAGCCCTCGCGCTGCGACGCCATCAATATTAGGGGTCTGAACGACTTTATTTCCATACGCCCCCAGATGATCGGCCCGGTGCTGATCCGTGATGATGAAAAGAAAATTTGGCTGTGCCGTCGACATGAAAGAGCTCCCCAATAGGTTTTGCTAAAATTGCGCCTGCTAGCTACCCGATCTCAAGATCCTACTCGGCGGGTTGCGGTTTGCCCTGCGGTGAGGCCGCATACCGAGAAGCCACCAATGCAGTAACAATCGCAAAAAACATGAACAGCGCTGTCCCGTAATAGAGCCCAGGGACAAAGCCAGTGTCCATAATTAGACCAAAGATAACCGGGCTGACCATCCCGCCAAAACCAAACCCCATGTTAACGAATCCAAATGCTTTCCCGGCAGCGTCTGGAGGAGAAACCGCGGAGACAAGCATATCGCGGGATGGCATGACCAGGCCGGACAAAAATCCGGCCAACGCAAAGGCTGCGATAACCAGCGAGAATGGCAAAACCACCATGGCAACAGCGATGAGCAAGGCAATTGATACCCCGTATCCCAGGCTCGCTATCAGATCGAAACGTGTCGTCTTATCGGCAAGGTAGCCGCCCACTAGGATGCCCATGGTAATGGAAAACAGAAATCCAAATACCGCTGCACTGACCCCGGCTTCGCCAACGCCGTATAGGATTGGCAATGCAGCAGGGGAAAATTGTTGAATGCCCTGTCCCGCCCAGGCAACCATCACGTAGAAGAAAAACAACATTAGGATGGGTGGCATGGCGGCAAATTTTTTCATGTCACCCATCACAGTCCCAGACTTCTTGGTCCGATCTTCCTCGGACCGCTCAGACACCATCTCGAAGCGATGACGCTCAAAATAGAGCATGGCTGTCACAGCCACGCCGGCACCCCCCAGAATGACCAGCGTCACATGCCAGTTCACGAGACTGTTCACGAAAGGCACCACCAGGGCGGCCGCTCCGAAGCCCGCAAACCCGGCAAAAGCATGAAACGCATACGACCGTCCCAACCGATCTTCGTGAACAGCAGTGGTGATGACAGAGAAGTCAGCCGGATGAAAAACGCTGTCCCCTAATCCTGCAACGAAACCCAGCGCCAATAGCATCCAGTAAGCCGTCGCCATCCCCATCAAGATATATGCCAACGCGACGGTCAGCAGACCGAGAATCAAAAACCAGCGGGGACCATGTCGGTCCACGTAAATTCCCACAATAAATTGACCGCCCGCAGACCCGGCAGCATAAAGCGCTGTAATTACACCAAGCTGGGTAAAACTGAGGCCCATCTCCGCCTGGATCGAGAGAAACAGAAACGGGATCACGAGCAAATAA
>CAXFCV010000117.1:0-3827 GCA_964000975.1 uncultured Rhodospirillaceae bacterium
CCCCACGGGTCACACCGCGCCACATATTGATTCCCCCGAATTGCATCCCCTCATCCGGGTAGTATTGGCGCCGGATTGCAGAATTACAGCCATCTGCGCCGATCGCGATTGTACCTGACGCAGCGGGCGCATCTTCAAAGCGGATCGTAACGCCCTCGGCCTCCTGTTCCACGCCGGCGCAACGGTGGCCCATGTGAACCGTGTCCGGTCCGAGCCGGTCTCTCACGGCGGCAAGAAGCAGTTCATGAAGATCACCGCGATGAATTGAAAAATGGCGGTAATCATAACCGGCGAAGCGTCCGCAGGGTTCGGCGAATATGAACTGACCGTGCCGATTGAAGAACCTAAATTCGCGGGCTTCAATGCCGCGTGCCATCAAACCCGATTCGAGATCCAGCTCAGTTAAAACGCGGACCGCGTGAGGCAACATATTAATGCCGACGCCGAGGGGCTAGAACGTTTTCGCTGCTTCGTAAATTTGGCAGGGTATGCCGTGGGCGTGGAGTGAGAGGGCCGGCGTTAATCCCCCGATACCGCCGCCAACAATCAATATGGTCGGTTCTTTGCAAATGGTTTCTGTAGAATGTGCAAACAGCCTGCACTCGTCAATTATCGATATAGTGAACCTTGGCAATACAGGTGGGGGGCGGAACTAGGGGCGGTGGCGATTTGTTGGCTTAAATCCGGAAATGTCGGCATTCCGGGGATCGCGGACCCAGACCTCGCGGTTGGGATGAAGGCCGCCGCCCCGGGTTGCAGGTACAGCAGTGTGTCGTGCCCTGTGAAGCAGGCGTGTATCCGCCGTGCCGCAATTGGGGTGCGTGCCGCCATTATTGACGACTGCCTTTTTCCAGCTGGCCATTCGGGCCTCGCGAATTGTGCTGTCATTTAGGGTCGGACAATTTAACTCATTTGTGTTCAGGTCTACGACTATTTCATCGCCGTCCTCAAGGAGCGCAATCGGCCCGCCGAGAGCCGCCTCAGGCCCCACATGCCCGATCACGAGCCCAACTGAGCCGCCCGAAAATCGCGCGTCCGTCATCAAGGCAATGACAATATTACGCTCCCGGCAAAGAGTAGTAATACGCGACGTGGGATCAAGCATTTCCGGCATGCCCGGTGCGCCACTTGGCCCTTCGTAGCGGACAATGACCATGTCATGGTCCTGAAAGCTACCAGGCTCCTGGTCGAGCGCCGCTAAGAGATCTGCCTCGCCTTCAAATATCCGAGCACTGCCACGGAAAAGGTTATTTTCCAAACCGCCCTCTACACCGGCAAGCTTCAAGATGGCGGAGAAATCCGGTGATAAATTGCCGCCGAGGACCCGCAATCCGCCGGTTGGCTTGTAAGGTGCCCGGACAGCATAGATGACGTCGCCATCCGGGTCGAGTGTGCTAAGATCCGCCACCTGTTCGGTGAGGGTCCGCCCCGTGCAGGTCATTACATCGCCATTCAAAAGCCCGGCTTGTAAAAGCTCGCGCACGATTACTTGGATACCGCCCACCCGATCAATGTCAACCATTGAATAAGTACCGTAGGGTCGGGCATTGGTCAGGACCGGTACCACATTACTCGAAAGATGGTTAAATTCTTCCGGCGTCATCACGTCGCGCCAAAAATCCTCAAAACCAGCGGCCCGCGCTATTTCAGGTGTGTGCAGCACTACATTGGTCGAACCGCCCACAGCCATGGCAACGATGACCGCGTTTCGGATGGAGTCCCGGCTAACAATATCCCGGGGTCTTAGGCCGGTCGCCATCATATTTGCGAGATGGTCTACGAGTTCCGCCGGAAATTCGTTTAGCCGCCGGGGGTCATCTGACGGCGGCGCCACCATATGAAGGGGCTGTAGGCCGACAACCCCGATGAAGGTCTGCATGGTATTGTAAGTGAACATGCCGCCGCAACTGCCAATACCAGGGCACGCGTTGCATGCAATGCGAAAGCGCAGGTCAGCATCTTCATGGCCGGCAACCTGGTAGGCGCTGACAATGTCGAGGGACTCACCCGTCACCGGATCCTGCCCTGGGCGGATCGTGCCATCCGACATGATGATGGCTGGCTCGTTATGCTCCAGCATGGCGGCAAGGGCGCCGACCGGTGGTTTATCACAAGCGACGACGCCGATGGTGCCGGCTAGTCCAGTAGCTTCCATATGTTCACAGAGCGCATCGTGGGTAACTTCGCGGCCGAGCAAGGAATAGCGCATTTCTCGTGTACCATTGCGAATGCCATCTGAGGTGGCAATGGTAAACTCCGGTTGAACAAGTCGATATTTTAACTGATCTTCTGCGGTGCCGATGCGGGATTTGAGATGCTCGTGGATCGTATCCACTTTATGCGCAACACCAAGATAGCACTGGCTATCGCCCCTGGTGCCGACAACGCCGACGGAGGGCTCGTGGATCAAGGCCGGATCCGTGCCTAGTTCGTTGGCCACGCCGATTGTTTGCGCGGACCGGCCAGGATGCCGGTCTATCAAAACAATATTAGATTTTGTCATTATCTCTTTCCCATTAACTGCTAATAATGGCGGGCGACCCCAGATTTTAGCGCAGATTTCCCAACAGAGCGTTTTTTGTACCTCCTTAAGCCTGCGGTTTCCACCTCTTGCTGATGTTTTTGGTCCGCCGATTATACCAACGGTTGGCCCTACCGGCATCCCCTGAGGCCTTGACCCCGGGGGGGGGCTGTCTTATCTCCCCCCACTATGGCTATATTACCCATCATAATCGCCCCAGACCCCCGGCTCAAAATGATATGTGCTGAAGTCAAAGACATTACGCCCGAAATTGTACAGCTGATGAGTGACATGCTCGACACTATGTATTCGGCACCCGGCATAGGCTTGGCTGCGCCGCAGGTCGGAGTTACAAAGCGGATCATTGTTGCGGATGTGTGCAAGGAAGAAAACAAGCGTGAGCCCCGCCGTCTGATCAATCCTGAAATAGAATGGAAGTCCGAAGACTTGTTCGCCTACGAGGAAGGTTGTCTGTCTCTTCCAGATCAATATTCAGATGTGGCCCGGCCCAAGGAGGTCTGGATCAGATATCTGGATGAAAAGGGTAAGAAACGGGATCTAGAAGCGGAGGGCCTTCTGGCGGTTTGCCTCCAGCATGAGATGGATCATCTAGACGGCATTCTCTTTGTGGATCACATTTCAAGCCTCAAGCGCAATGTCATAATGCGGAAGCTTAAGAAGTTAAAAAAAGTCGAAAATGCGGGCTGAATTCCAAACGGAATGACCATCAGCATGACCTGTAAAATATTTTTTAAGATAGTGCATAGAGCGGTGCCATGACCGCTCGGCTCCGTCTCGCCTTTATGGGTACGCCGGATTTTTCCGTACCCATACTCAAAGCGTTGGCTGAGGATGGTCACGACATTGTAGCGGTTTACTGCCAGCCCCCCCGAGCCGCAGGGCGCGGTCAAAAAGAACAGCTCTCGCCCATTCATAAACTGGCACTCTCGCTTGACATAGAGGTTCGGACGCCGGTGTCGCTGAAGTCGAAGAAAGTTCAAACCCACTTTGCTGGCTTGGACCTGGATGTGGGCGTTGTGGCGGCCTACGGGCTGATTCTGCCGGCAGCCATTCTGGCGTCGCCGAAGCGCGGTTGTCTAAATGTGCATGCCTCCCTCCTGCCACGCTGGCGGGGGGCAGCGCCAATTCAGCGCGCTATTATGGCTGGCGATGCGGAAAGTGGCGTCACCATCATGCAGATGGATGAGGGCCTGGACACCGGCGACATGCTGAAGAGGGCGCCGGTTGCAATAACCTCAGATACCACCAGCCAATCGCTTCACGATGACTTGTCCCTTCTCGGGGC
>CAXFCV010000118.1:0-3440 GCA_964000975.1 uncultured Rhodospirillaceae bacterium
GGGAAAGGAACCTCCATTCCACCATAGATCTCTGGAACCACAGCGCGGAAGGCATCAATACGCTTTAGATCATTAATGGTTTCATCGGATATTCGCCCAGCTTCTTCTGATGCCTGGCCGCGGTTTCGTAAACTTGGCACTAAATTCTGGAGATCCTCTAGAAGGTGCAATCCTCTCTCTTCCTGGCGGGCAAGCGTTTCCTTGCTTAGAGAAAATTCTGATATTGTGTCTGGCATTTGCCCCCTCCTGCTATCATCTGGATCAAACATATCTGACTGTTTTGTAGTCTTCCAGAGGCCTTTATAGGTCACCGATCAATAGAGCATTCCATCTGGTGCCTACTTTTCAATTCATTTGTGTTCCTATAGCGGTTTAATGGATTTTCATTTCGAGAGGAATTGTTATGGGGGACAAGAAACAATTGGGGCTGGCTGTAGTCGGCTGTGGGGTTGTCGGGCGAATGCGCGCTCAGTTGGCGAGCGACTTTCCGGGCATTGGCTGGATCGGATTGAGCGATACCAATGAAGCATTGGGGGTAACCCTTAAGGAAGACATTGATGCCGATTTCTTTACAACGGATTTTAAGGAGCTTATTGCCCGGCCGGAGGTAGACGCCGTAATCATCGCAACCTCCACATGGGCTCATACGGAGCCCACGCTGGCTGCCGTTGATCAAGGGCATATGATGATGATCGAGAAGCCGTTGGCGACAGATGCAAGGGAGTCAGCGGAAGTTCTGGCCGCCATTGAGAGTGCCGGGGTGGACGCGGTCGTTGGCTATACTCAACGTTTCCGGCGCCGGTTCCTGGTCGTGAAGGAACGTATTCAGACGGGCCAGATTGGCGATATAACCGCAGCTGTGACGCGTGCCTTCATGAACCGCATGGCACCTACGGGGGAGGTTCGGTTAACTCAGGACCGGCGTTTTCTGACGCCCATGGTGGTCTCTGGAACCCATAGCTTAGACATGTGTCTCTGGCTTATTGGGGATGCGGCCAAACCAGTGTCCGTCTACGCCCGATCAACAGAGAAGGTGATGAGTGAGCTTGGCACAAAGGACGCCACATTCGGCGTCTTCACTATGGCTGACGGAACCATCTGGAGTATGAATATCTGTTGGGCACTGCCCAAGGAATGGCCGGGTGCCGTGTATGGGCTCGAAAGTGGCATCGTCGGTACCAAGGGGGTGATCGACATCGAAGACACCCACCGAGATGTTATTCTTGCTACGGAGATGCCACAGGGGCCCGCCTATAATCCGGATGGGCTTACGATCAATGTCGAGCGAAATGTCGATTTTCTGACGAGCTTTCCACCAGGTGACATCCACCGTGGCGAGCTGTGGGGGCCCATGCGTGAGGAGACCAACACATGGTTCCAGCGCATCTATAATAAAAAAGACACGCCCCACGCGACTGCGGCCGAAGGACATCGGAATTTGATGCTGACCATGGCCATGGACTTATCCGCGAAGACAGGGACCGAGATCGAGCTTCCCTTAGACCCCGCCGACTTGATGAGAGGGCTGGAAGCGTAACAAACTGAGCGGGATTGGGCTTAACCTGGCCAGACAAAGCCCTGGAAATTTTGGATGTCAGCGATTTCTCAGTTCGGTTAAATGGGCAGGGGCATTGGCCCTCCGTTTATAATGTGTTAGCCCAATGTCTTATACGAATTCGCTAGGTGAGGCCGAAAAATGACCCAGTGTATTTTTCATTGCATCTCAGCCGGATCGAAAATATTGGTGCACGTGTCTGAAACTCGTGAATATCTCGTCCTCCCAAATTTAATTTAATTTTGATGAAGGCGGAATGGGGTCGGTGGTTGAGCCGACGCTTGATCCTGCCAGTCGAAAAGTTCAGACTCTTATCTTGTGTTAGAGTTAAGCGTTCCAGAGAACGTGCATGTTTTTTTGGTCATGTCGGGTAGATCTTGAGGCCTTGAGACATGCGTTCGGCAGGCCTGAAATGGACGTCCGGGAGATATCTCGAACAGATAAACAGAAGGCAATCAACAAAGGAGAGCGATGAGCATGGTACTCCCAACAGATATGGTGGCAGTGGATATTAAAGAACCCGGTGGGCCCGAAGTTCTGACTGCTGTCACTTTGCCGTTACCCGACGTCCAGGCCGGCGACCTACTGATCAAGAATGAGGCCGTTGGCGTTAATCGACCTGATGTGGCTCAACGGACAGGCAACTACCCCGTTCCACCTGACGCCAATCCACTTCCGGGGCTTGAGGTGGCAGGCGAGGTGGTAGCCATTGGCGCTGACGTTGGCGATTGGAAAATTGGGGATAAAGCGTTAGGACTAACCCACGGCGGTGGTTACGCAGAATACACCGCCGTTCATCATGGCCATTGTCTGCCCTGGCCAAATGGATTTGATGCCGCACTCTCGGCGTCGATACCGGAGAATTATTTTACCGTCTACTACAATGTTTTTACGCGCGCGGGCCTAAAGGGCGGTGAGACGTTTCTGGTACATGGCGGGTCGAGTGGAATTGGCCATGCTGCCATCCAGTTGGCTCATGCTGCTGGTTGCACAGTGATTACGACTGCCGGCAGTGACGAAAAATGTCAGTTCTGCCTGGACGCTGGTGCGGATAAAGCGCTCAACTACAAAGATGGTGACTGGGTCGAAAAGATTGAGGCCTTTGCCGGTAAAAAGAGCGTGGATGTGGTGCTGGATATGGTTGCCGGCACATATGTCCAAAAAAACCTTAGCCTTATGGCCAGGGATGGGCGTTATGCGCTGATCGCTTTTTTAGGTGGTGTAAAAGCGGAGATCAGCTTAGGACCCTTGCTCCGAGATCGCATCACGCTCTCCGGTTCGACGTTGCGCCCACAGACTGTGGCGGAAAAAGCGGCCATTGCAGCGGACTTGCAAGCCAATGTTTGGCCTTTATTTAACGCCGGTACCATCCAGCCCAATGTCCATGCAACCTTCCCTTTAGCGGAGGCGGCTAAGGCACACGAATTGATGGAAACGTCGGCTCATCTCGGCAAAATCATTCTGACGGTTTAGAAAACGAGGGTCCTATGGCGAACTATAAAATCGGGGAAGCGACTAAACGGGAGGAGGATCTTCGTATTCTGAGAGGGAGAGGGCGGTATGTGGATGATTTTAAGCTTTACAATATGGCCCGGGGCCATGTTCTTCGGTCACCGTATGCTCACGCGGAGATCAAATCCATTGATGTATCTGTGGCTGAGGCCTCGCCAGGCGTCCTTCTGGTTCTGACCGGGGACGATTATCTGAAACGGGGGCTCGGCACACTCCTGCCCATGCTCGCGACCAAAATGTCCGACGGGTCCGATGGCTTTGTCACACCGCAGCCACTCCTAGCTACGGACCGGGTTCGTTTTGTAGGCGAGGCGGTCGCCTTTATTGTGGCGGAGACCCATGCCCAAGCGCAGGATGCCGCAGAGTTGATTAC
>CAXFCV010000119.1:0-20126 GCA_964000975.1 uncultured Rhodospirillaceae bacterium
CCTCATGTTTGTGCCCAGCTTTACGTCAGCCGCCCAACTGGGCCATGACGTCCTCAGAGATGTCGAAATTTGCAGCAACCCGCTGTACATCGTCATTGTCATCCAGCGCATTGATCATCTTAAGAAGTGTTTCCGCCTCGCTCTGTCCCACCTCGATGGTATTCTGAGGCCGCCAATCCAAATGAGCGGCCTCTGGATCACCCAACGCCTCCTCGAGCGCGTCCCGGACCGTGCTGAAATCATCCGGGGCACAATAGACATCATGGCCGCCGTCGCCTGAGATCACATCCTCTGCGCCAGCGTCCAACGCCGCTTCAAAAATCGCGTCCCCATCACCTTTACCCAGCGGATAGTGGATTAGGCCGACACGGTCGAACATAAAACTGACCGCGCCCGTTTCACCAAGGTTGCCTCCATGTTTGGAAAACGCGGCCCGCACCTCTGACGCCGTGCGGTTCCGGTTATCAGTCAACGCTTCAACGATGACTGCCACCCCACCAGGACCGTATCCTTCATATCTGATTTCCTCAAAATTATCGCCGTCATCCCCGCCGGCCGCTTTTTTGATCGCGCGCTCAATATTGTCCTTAGGCATGTTTGCTACCCTGCACGCAGAGACAGCTGCACGAAGACGTGGATTACCGTCCGGGTCCGGAAGGCCCGTCTTGGCTGCCACCGTTACCTCGCGGATGAGCTTGGAAAAGAGTTTGGCCCGCTTGGCGTCCTGCGCGCCTTTGCGGTACATGATGTTTTTAAACTGGGAATGACCTGCCATGGAATTTGACTTGTTTGAATGAAAGTAACGATCAGGTGCTGAGTAGCACGATTCGCTAAACAACACACCCCCTCGGACAGCTATTTTTAGCCAGCGCAATTTGGCCGAGACTGCGCGGCCATTGTGGCCAGAATGGGGCAAATATTGAGTCTCGGGGCTTTGACGGCAGGTTAATTTCTCAAGTGTGAATATTTTTCCACCATTTAACAATTCTTGGCACGGCCGGCTACGGTTCACTTTTGGCGGACGGCGACGGCGAGGCGCAAAAAATAGAAAAGCCGCACCTCCGGAGAGGGCGGCTTTTCCGTGAGCAGACGTGCCGTCAGCTCAACGTTTTAGCACATATCGCCCAGTAGACCAGCTAGATTGCCCAATCTCCAGGGATACTCTTGCTAGGGTCGACGACACGACCTTTAACTCACGAGACATTGGACCACCTCCTTTCTGTTGTTAACGATGCAGGCTACAAAATCCGATTCTCCGCACCCGATCAAGAGACAATTTTATCGCAATAACCGCCAGAGCATGCTGACGTCATGCCCCGCACCGGCATCCGCATCCGCTCCTACCCCGATTAACACACCTTGTTTACGCGTTTTTTAGCCGGTTCATGGCAAAATACTCTTTGTTCGGTTGCATGCCGAGACCATGGGCCATGCGATTGGTGTAGTTGAAGTAAGCGACCACGTCGGTGATGTCGAAAATTTCCTCTGCCGTGAAACCGGCGTCACGCAAGGCCTGACGATCCGAATCCCCCGTTTCGGCCGGTCTAGCCGTCATCTTCCAGGCATAGTCCAACATGGTCCGCTGACGATCCGTCAGCTCGGCCTCTCGATAGTTGGTCACCAGAATGTCTCCCAGCACGGGATCATCGGAAAACTCGCGCACAGCCTGAGAGTGCGAAGTGATGCAATAAACGCAGTGGTTATGAGAAGACACTACGACGGCAATCATCTCGCGCTCCAATCGCGTAAGCGGGGAGTCACCGCTCAACATTAGCTCATTATATGTTGCAATGAAGGTCCGAAGTTTCTCGGGCCGGAAAGAGAAGGCCTTGATGACATTCGGCACCATGCCGAGTTTGTCCTCACAGATGGCCATATATTCTTGCAGATCTTCGGGCAGTGTTTCGGGATCAGGTATGGGCAATCCTGAAATACGCTGAAGCTGAGCCGGTGTTTCTGTTGCCATAGCTGACATCTCCGTAAAATAATTATAAAACAGTATAGGTGTTTATCTAGGCTTTCCATAGCCCTGGCGGAGACAATGCTTGGCCAGTCCTCCTCGAAAGCCAGTCTCCCAGCTACTGCTGTTTAATCGGTTTTGTACAATCGACCCCCCACACGAACGGGCTCGATGTTTTTGGCCAATCCCGTTCTATCATCCGTCTCAAGAAAAACAGCGCACGCTGTCCCCTCTTCTTCGGCTGGCTCCAGTCGCTCCGCCGGAAGTTTCCTCATGAATTTGTTGATCGCGGCCTCCTTTTTCATTCCGATCACCGAATTATAATCGCCGCACATCCCTACATCGGTCTGATAAGCCGTGCCGCCCGGCAACACCTGCGCATCCGCTGTCGGGATGTGAGAGTGAGTGCCCGCAACCAAGGAGACCCGCCCGTCCAAAAAATGTGCAATAGCCATTTTCTCGCTCGTTGCCTCCGCATGAACGTCGATCGCAATGCAATCGGCAGTCTCCCCCAAAGTGATCTTCGAGAAACAATTTTCTACTGCCTGAAAAGGATCGTCCAACGGTTCCATAAACAGCCCGCCCATGACCTGGGCAACACACACTCGTGCCCCATTTCGCGCCTCAAAGAAGCCGACCCCGGCTCCTGGTGTGGTCTCCGGATAATTCAGTGGCCGGATCAAACGGGGCTCCTCCTGAATGTAGATCATGATCTCCCGCTGATCCCAGGCATGATTGCCCAGCGTAATCACGTCAATACCCGCTTCAAAAAAAGAAGCGCAGATTTTTGCAGTAATTCCAAAGCCGTGAGCAGCGTTTTCACCATTTGCCATGATGAAATCCGGCGCGTACTTCTCATTCAATTCAGGCAGATGGGTCAGCATGGAGCGTCGCCCTGCTCTCCCAACAATATCGCCAAAATACAGAAGATTCATAAGTCTCTTATCACCTTATGTGGATGAAAACCAAACGACAGAACGATCCGTCACCAGGGCATCCATTTTTTGATCATGGGCATCATGCGGGACATATTCCACTTCCTGGTCTTGATATGCGGCCCCGATTGCCAGAATCTGACCCTTCCCGCGTAGGGCGCTCAGTGTCCTATCGTAGTACCCGCCCCCGTATCCCAGCCGCATGCCGTGGCGGTCAAACGCCAAAAGCGGTAAAATCACGACATCGGGTGTGGTGGACGGATGGAACTTGGAAGGCTCTAATACGCCAAAACGGGAGGATTCTAATTCATCTCCCGGCTTCCACTGATGAAATTGGAGGGGTTCTCTCCGCCCCATTATAACGGGCAGCAGGCAGTTGCAACCCATGGCCTCCAATGCGGCAAAAAGGGGCCGAACGTCAATCTCATCCCGAAACGGCCAATAAGCCGCCACAGACTGGTCTGCCTGAACATCAAATGCAGACAAAAAGTTGTCCTTCAACCGCGAAGCAGCAGCTGAGCCATCACGAGATGCAGCAATCTTACTGCGCGCTTCCAACGCCTCTTGCCGTGACGTTTTCTTCATTTTCATACGTGTCATTGCTGTTGCCAAGCTCATGCCAATGCATTTTTGGGATTGGGCAGTGCTATCCTCCAGACCATACTGGCCACAGAGAAGTGGGGACGCCGCGTGGGTCGTTCAGCACCAAAATCTTCCTAGGCCGACAGGTCTAGGTGGGCGCCATATACCTGGCCCAAGAGCCCGGCAGGGACAGCTCCCGATTGGTAGTTATTGGCCCTGGAGATAATACGCGTCACGGGCCCCGCAGCGCCTTCCCATACCCAATCTAGGCTTGTTCCAGCGCCTGGGCAATCTTTTCGACGCGCTCAGCCAGCCTATTCAGGTCGATGGCACTCACGGGCCCCGATCCAGATTGCGCAATTACATTTGGCCGGCGGTTATTTCTGAGGCTGTCTAGTTCCGTGTATACTTCGGATAACTCGTCGGCGACTAGCAGGCTAGCCATTACGAGGAGCCGGGCGTCTCCGACCTGGCCAACGGCAGCAATCAGTTCATCTACACGGCGGTCAATATATTGGGCCAGACGTGTTAGATGCGCTTCCTGGCCATCGTCGCACGCTATGTCGTACTTACGACCGTTCACCACTACCGTGATCTGAGACATGTTTTACGGATCACCCAACAAAATTTTCATACGTTCGATGGCACCATCCAAACGTCGCGCAATGATGGCATTTTTGTCCTGCAAAACCGAGATTTTTTTGTTGGCATCGGCAAGAGAATCTTCAAGGCTTTGGGTAGCCGCCACCTCAGGGCCTCTTGCATCCAAAGCGGATTCTAGGCGAGTGAGTGCTTCCTCAAGCCGTTTTTTTGCCAGAGTCGGTGATGAACCTTGCAAAGAAGCGCTTTGAGTAGAATTAGTTGCCAAGATTTCTTCAACCCGGTGTTTAGAAGAGCACAATAAGCGTTCCGGGCAGATATCGTCAACCGCCCAAAACGAATACTGCCCGCAAAAAATTCTCGGTTGACGCGCCGCAGAATCATGACAATTCTGCTCGGGTATTGGGTGCAGGCGAAGCTTCGGCCTACTCGCCGAGACTGCCGGTTGCAAGGATGGGTTCATTAGCGGGCTTGAGTGAAGGATACAACGGAGGATCGTATGGCGTTGAAAGTTGCAATCAACGGATTTGGCCGGATTGGCCGGCTGGTTTATCGGGCAATTCTTGAGTCGGGAACAAGCGACGTCAAAGTCGTCTGCATTAATGACCTCGGTCCAACTGAAGCAAACGCTCACCTTCTGAAATATGATACTGTGCACGGCATTTTGCCGGCGAGTGTAACTGTCGACGGCGACACAATGGATGCAGGTCAAGGCCCCGTCCGAGTAACGTCGGAACGAGATCCCGCCAAACTGCCTTGGAAAGAACTGGAGATTGATGTCGCGCTCGAATGCACAGGTTTCTTCGCGAGCAAGGAAGCGGCCTCGGCCCACCTGGAGGCGGGCGCCAAGAGGGTGCTAATTTCGGCCCCAGCAAAAGAGGCCGATATCACAGTGGTGTACGGCGTAAACAGTGACGAGCTAACCGCGGATCACACGATAGTATCGAATGCCTCCTGCACGACAAACTGTCTCGCCCCAGTTGCTCATGTCATGCACAGAGAGTTTGGCGTTGAGCGTGGCTTTATGACAACCATTCATTCCTTTACCGGCGACCAGCGGACAGTCGATACTCTGCACAGTGATTTACACCGGGCACGAGCCGCGAGTGTTTCTATGATTCCCACATCCACGGGCGCGGCGCGCGCAGTCGGACTGGTGTTACCGGAACTCAACGGCAAACTAGATGGCACATCGATTCGGGTGCCCACGCCCAATGTCTCCGTGATTGACTTCAAATTTGTGCCGAGCAAGGCGGCCTCAGTGGAAAGCGTTAACGGTGCCATCTCAGCAGCTGCCGCCGGAGACCTCAGAGGGGTCCTTAGCACCAACGACGTACCTTTGGTCTCCTCAGATTTCAATCATAATCCTCATAGCTCAATCTTCGACCTGCCCGAAACCCAGGTCATCGATGGCCAATTCGTTCGGGTCCTGAGCTGGTACGATAATGAATGGGGTTTCTCAAACCGTATGGTTGATACCGCTCGGGCGATCGGGGCGCTTCTTTAACGACTTTGTGGGCCGGACCCCAGCGATAAAGGCCACCCAGAGCACCCCCAGCAAACTATTATTTAGGCCCCCGGGTCATATAAAACTAGACCGGGAATTTTGCTCTCATCTTCCAGACGGGCCCGCAACTCAATGACATTGCGATCGGGATCTCGGATAAAAACGGACACGTGCCCGTCATTGCCGAATGCCACCGGCCCCTGGGACGGGATAATGTTATTTTCCTCAAGTGCCTCGAGAGTCGTAATTATGGAGTCGACCTGGAACGCCACGTGGGTATAACCTGGGTGCTTCTCGGGGACGTCCATGAGTATGTTTTTGCCGTTGTTAACATCGGCTCCGTTCACGATAAAATTGATCTCCACGCCGTTGGGGTTTTTAACGATGATAACGGAATCAAAATCAACTTCTTTGTGTAGGTCAAAACCTAGAATTTTGTAAAAGCTAAGCGCCCGTTGCGCATCAGTCACGCGGATGCCCAGGTGATCGACATTTTTAATGTTAATCATAATGGCTCCCGATCGTTAAAATCCCCCCATGTCCGACCAGATTGAGGGTCTATCCAACAAAACGCAATGGAAAGACTCGGTAGAAACGAGGTCGCACACCCCTCGCTTAAAGACAGGTTCTAACGGGGACGGTTTATCAAAACAAATTCTCTCGTGCTCGTTCTTTTAGTTCTGAAATTATTGCACAAGTAATAAACACGGGTATACTGTTTTGTCTTTCTGATGAGAAATACTAATTTATGACGCCGCTCTATCGACTCCCCCCCCTGAATGCATTGCGCGCATTTGAAGCGGCGGCCCGGCACCTGAGTTTTGCCAGAGCATCGGAGGAACTAAACGTCACACCGGCGGCCGTTAGTCAGCAGATCAAAAAGTTGGAAGAACATCTTCAGGTTCAGCTTTTCGGTCGCAAAAACCGCGGTCTCACGCTCTCTGAAGACGCCCTGCTTATTCTCCCTGGAATAAAGGACGGCTTCGACAAAATGACCTCGTCGGTCCAGTCTCTCCAGAGGCGTAAGGAGCATGGATTTATTACCATCAGCTCAACCCCCTCCTTCGCGTCAAAGTGGCTCGTCCCCAGACTCGACCGATGGGTTTCAGAGTATCCCGAGACTGATGTTCGCATCTCGGCCAGTCTAGATCTGGTCGATTTCGAAAAAACCGGGATCGACCTTGCCATCAGGTATGGCGCAGGGGTCTACCCCGGCCTGTCAAGCACCTTCCTCATGAAGGAGAGTTTTGTTGTAGTGTGCAGCCCGATGTTGCTTCGCGGAGATAACGCCATTGAGATCCCGGCTGATCTCAAAAATCATACTCTTTTGCATGTTTTAGGTCCCAACCCTCAATATGGAGAGGATTGGCGACACTGGCTGCAAGCCGCTGACGTCGAGGATATTGACTCAGAACGTGGCCTTTATTTCGACGATACGGCGGCGGGCATTGCGTCCGCTATAAGCGGCCAAGGCGCGCTGCTGGCCAGACGCGCAATAGTCGAGGAGGATATTACCAGAGGCCTACTGGTTATGCCCTTCGATTTTGATATACCAGTAGAATTTTCCTGGTACCTAGTGTCACCAAAGACGGGGCAGAAAAGTCCATCCGTTAACGCTTTTAAACAATGGCTTTTGACGGAGGCTGGGCAGTCAGATAGAAGCCTATAAGGACTGAGCATACGCAATACGTCAAATTGACGAAACGGTGCTCTTTAATAGACGGTAGGTACCTAAAGTAGATCTCATGCACAATAATTGCCGCCTTTACCTGATCACCCCAGAGTCGCTGGATCCGATTGAGTTTGCTGACCCCCTTGCGCAAGCGCTAGATGCAGGAGACGTTGGATGTGTGCAGCTTCGGCTCAAAAGGAGAACCCAGGGGGAGATTATCCACGCCATTGATATCTTGCGGCCTATCGCGCAGGAACGCGATGTCGCCTTCCTTGTTAATGATGACCCTGAACTGGCGGCACAGACCGGGTGCGATGGCGTGCATGTGGGACAGGATGACGCCCACTGTACCGAAGCCCGCCAAATCGTTGGCGACGACGCCATCGTTGGGGTAACCTGCCGGGACTCGCGCGACTTGGCGATGAGCGCTGCGGATCAAGGTGCGGACTATGTGGCTTTTGGCGCATTTTATCCGACCGCCACCAAAGCCTCCCAGGGGCACCCGTCTCCGCAAATTCTCAGTAACTGGAGCCTGTTCACTACGGTCCCCTGCGTCGCCATTGGTGGCATCACGCCCAGCAACTGTGTACCCCTCGTCCAGTCCGGCGCTGATTTTTTAGCGGTTGTCGCCGCCGTCTGGGATCATCCCGCAGGACCCGGGGCGGCGGTCAAGGCGTTTAACCGGGCAATTGAGCGGGCCCACGCGTAAATTTTTCGGCCCGTCTCCCATTTATAACGAACTTTTCCTTCACCATTGCTCCTATAACTCCAACCTGTTAGTTTCCGCGCGCCAAATCTGTCGGCAACACAATCGAGAGTTTTGCGATGAAAATTAACGGTAATGCAATCCGGCCCGGCATGGTCATTGAGCACCAGGACCGCTTGTGGCGGGCGGTAAAAATCGCCCACACGCAGCCGGGTAAGGGCGGTGCCTATCTTCAGGTTGAATTGAAGGATATTCGTAACGGCACGAAACTGAACGAACGCTTTCGGGCATCAGAGACCGTAGAACGCGCGCGACTTGAGCAAACCGAATATCAGTTCCTGTTCGCGGATGAAGACATGTATACCTTCATGCACAACGAGACCTACGAACAAGTCGCGATGAATTCTGATCTGGTCGGTGAGGAACAGGTGCCATATTTGCAAGACGGCATGCAGGTTATCATTGAGACCTTTGAAGACGATCCCATCGGCGTTCAACTGCCACCACACGGGACTTTCGAAGTTGTAGAGGCCGATGCTGTCGTCAAGGGACAGACAGCTGCCTCGTCCTATAAACCTGCTTTGCTAGACAACGGCATGCGCACCATGGTGCCGCCGCATATTGAAACTGGCACTCGAATCGTCGTCTCTACGGAAGACGGGTCCTATGTTGAACGGGCAAAAAACTAAGTTTCGTCCTGGCCCTTTTGCCGCGTAAAAAAAGAGACCAATAACATGCCCCCACAGTCCGCCCTCATCACGGTCATGGTAAATGCTGCCCGAAAGGCCTCAATCCGTCTCAAACGGGACTATGGCGAGGTTGATCAGCTACAGGTATCCAAAAAAGGCCCAGCTGATTTCGTGACCGCGGCCGATATTCGTACAGAAAAACTTCTTCGCGAGGAGTTGTTGCGTGCCCGGCCAAGTTTCGGATTTCTCATGGAGGAGGCAGGAGAACAGCTCGGAGAAGATCCGCACAGAAGGTGGATTATTGACCCGATCGACGGCACTACAAACTTCGTCCACGGCATTGCCCAATTTGCCATCAGCATCGCGGCCGAGGAGAACGGGGAGATCACAGCAGGCCTGATTTTCGACCCAATCAGCGAAGAGCTGTTTTGGGCAGAAAGAGGCCAAGGAGCCTATCTCAATGACCGCCGCATAAGGGTTTCATCTAGGGCGAAGATAGCGCAATCCCTGTTCGCGACGGGCATTCCGTTCATGGGCCGAGGCACGGAGGAAGACCATGATAGATTTTTGGCGGAGATGAAGGCGGTAATGTCGGTCTCGGCCGGCCTCAGACGGTTCGGCAGTGCCGCCTTGGATCTTGCCTATGTCGCCGCTGGCCGATTTGATGGTTTTTGGGAGAGTGGACTGCAACCCTGGGACGTCGCCGCCGGGATTCTTATCGTGCGCGAGGCTGGGGGATTGATTAGTGATTTATCCGGCCGGGATCGCATGTTTGAGTCTGGCTCGATTGTCGCGGCTAACCCTCATTTGCAACAGGACCTGCGTACCCTCATCACCGGAGCCAAAACCAAGGCCTAGTTCCCCTGTGTTTTCTCCTAATGGGTCTGATCCGCGAAATCTAAAACCCCCCGATAGTTGCATTGCGGATTACACTGGTCCAAAAGGCCTCTAAAAATCTCTAGCTCTGGCCCGAGCGTGGTCTATTTATCTGATGGAAAGCCATTCAATTTGTCCAAATCGCTTACCTGTTGTCTGGGGAGCGCCTCTTGGTTATCCTAGAATGACAGGAGTATAAAGGGTTGCTAGCTAACTGACCGAGACGAGAGCAAAAGTTTGGGCAGATTGGTCTATCGTAAGACGGGTACAAATCGAGGATTAAATTTCAAGGGGACGAACCGCCATGACCCGACCAGTAAATTTGAGGGCGTATTTGATGAAGAGCAAATTTTTAGCAGCGGGTGCGGGGATGATGGGCCTGATCGCAGCCCAATTTGTATGCCAGCCATCAGCAGCCCAACTTAAGCCTTGGGGTCACTCGAATGACGTTCTGGTAGATCTGAGTGTAGTGGGTGATATTGGCGCAGGCCGTTCCATCGACACGGGCTCTCATGTTTTCATGCCTATCCTGGGTGAACGGCTCTTGGCACCTCCTCGGCGCATGCCGGTCAGCAGACTTTTGTCCCCCAGCCCATCCATGAAGCGTGCGCGGCTTGAGAACGAAGCATTAACGGTAAAACTCGTGCCGCCGAGTGAACTTCGCAAACGGCGTGCCGTGGCGAAGCGGAGACCAACGATTACAGCACGCCGCAAGGTCGCGCGTAAGATCAGACGCAATCTCACTCCCTCGCCCCGGCCATCAAAAAAAATGGCAGGCAGCACTTCGGCGCCGGTGCCACCGGCGAAACCAAGGCCCAAGGTAATCACGGGCACCCCACCAAAGATGACATCTTCGCGGCCACCGGAAGCGCCGTCATTAGCAAAGGTTGCACCGCCCAAGCAGCTCGCACCAACGCCGGAAAAAGTCACGGGCAAGGCCAAAGGAGAGACAAATCCCAATCCAGTGCAACAGGCATCAAAGCCACCCGAAAGCCCTGGACAGCAGACCGCTAATGTGGCCTTTGCCACGGGGGCATCAGTGTTAACTCCGGCCGCGAAAAAAAACCTGGCATCAATTTCAGCTCGGATGCAATCAAACGCGGCAATGAGATTGCAACTGATGGCTTACGCCGGAGAAGCAAAATTATCTCCCAGCAAAGCCAGGCGCTTGTCGCTTGCCCGTGCGCTGGCGGTGCGCTCTTATTTAATTAAACAGGGTATACGCAGCACAAGAATTGACGTTCGCGCGCTCGGCAATAAAGTATCTCCCGGGGGACCAAGCCGGGTAGATTTGCGAGTGCTTGAAAACTGAGAAAAGGTTTCCAGCGGACGCGCCACCCCCAGGCGAGCATCCCGTCACTGCTTAGAGCATGGGGAATGAAGGAGATAAACAGGTGACGTCGCCCCAACGCTTCGTAGTTAGAATGGCCTTATTCGTCATTGCGGTTGGCCTGCTGAGTTTTTTCCTTGTGCCCCCGTTGCAGCGAGCTTTTGAGGCAAACGTCTTTTTAAACGGCCTGATCGTTGGCGTCCTAATCTTAGGCATCTTCTATAATTTCCGCCAAGTCATTGTGCTGTTTCCAGAAGTCGCTTGGATTGAACAGTTTCGCAAAAATAGCCCGAGACCCTCGTACAACAAACCGCCCAAACTACTCTCGTCAATGGCCACAATGCTGGGAGAACGTCAAGACACGTTAAGTCTCTCGACCCTCTCCATGCGGTCACTTTTAGACGGTATTGCCTCAAGATTAGACGAGGCCCGGGACCTGTCCCGCTACACAATTGGGCTGCTCATTTTTTTGGGTCTGCTTGGAACATTTTGGGGGCTCCTTGAAACCGTGGGGTCCATTCGCGAAGTCATCGGGAGCCTCAGAGTCGATGGCGGAGATTTTACCGTTGTCTTCAGTAACCTGAAAGCTGGTTTGGCGGCACCGCTAGATGGTATGGGGACGGCGTTCTCCTCGTCGCTATTTGGCCTCGCTGGATCACTGATTCTCGGGTTCCTGGATCTACAATCGGGCCAGGCACAAAACCGGTTTTATAATGATCTGGAGGAGTGGCTCTCGAGCTTGACACGGTTATCGTCGGGCACCCTCGCCGCCGAGGGTGATCAGTCCGTTCCAGCTTACGTTCAGGCCCTCCTGGAACAAACGGCAGAGAGCCTTGAAAACCTTCAGCGGACCTTGGCGCGTGGAGAAGAGAGCAACATTGCCAGCAATGTTAGCCTTGTGAAATTAACCGATAGCTTGGGAACACTGGGCGACCAAATGAGGGCCGAACAACACACACTGATCAAAATGACCGAAAACCAAAGCGACCTGAAATCTCTGCTGGAGCGCATCGCAACAAACCGTGTGAACGTCGGCGGCGGCCTCGATGATGCCACCCAGGTCCATATCCGGAATTTGGATGTCCACGTCGCCAGCTTATTGCAGGAAATATCGGCCGGTCGGGATGATATCGTTCAGCAACTTCGGAGCGAAATCAAATTGCTTGCGCGCACCATCGCCGCTAGCTCGCGCGACTAAACTTAGGAGTACGATCCGGTGGCCTCCCTCTCCCGCCGCAACCAACATCGTGCCGACATTTGGCCCGGCTTTGTTGATGCCCTCGCCACGCTGTTGATGGTCATTATCTTCCTGTTGATGATATTTGTCATCGCCCAGTTCTTTCTGAACGATGCACTTTCCGGGCGTGACCAGGCACTTGATCGGCTTCGCGGCCAAGTATCGGAGCTGGCTGATCTTTTAAACCTTGAACGTCAAGCGAATACCGATTTACGCGCAAACATCGCGCAGCTATCGGATCAGTTGCAAGCCTCAGTCGCAACTCGCGATGGCTTGGCTCTGAAAATCACGGACACGATCGTCCGAGCAGAGACCGCCGAGGAAAAAGTTGCGAAAATTCAGACTGATCTCAAGGCGTCCCTCGCAAATATTCAGGCCGACCGAGAGAAAATAGGCGCACAACTGGGGCAAATAACCACGCTGACAAATGATATAGAGGCGCTAAAGGCCCTCCGAGAGGAGTTAGAAATTCGCGTAAGAAGCCTAATCAGTCAAGTCACTGAAAAAGACGAGAAAATTATTACCGAGAAGAAGCTATCAGAGACAGCCCAGGCACGCGTCGCGCTTTTGAACCAACAAATCAAGGCGCTGCGAGCACAAATTTCCAAAATCGCCCAATCCCTGGAGGTCTCGGAACGGATCGCGGAACGACAAAAAGTCAAAATTGCGAATTTGGGTTCCCGTCTAAATGCAGCGTTGGCAAGCAAAGTTCAGGAACTGTCACGTTACCGATCGGAGTTTTTTGGCCGGCTGCGCGAAGTGCTGGGCAACCAACCGGGCATCCAAATCGTCGGGGACCGGTTTGTCTTTCAGTCAGAGGTTTTATTCTCAAAGGGGTCTGACCAGCTTGGCACGGCAGGCCGCATCCAAATTGAGCAGCTCGCCGAAACGCTAAGAGCGCTAACATCTAAAATTCCACAAAATATTGATTGGATACTTCGCGTGGACGGCCATACTGATCAGGTTCCAATAAGTACCTCACGCTTTCCCTCAAATTGGGAGCTCTCCACAGCGCGGGCAATCTCCGTCGTAAAATTTCTCATAGAGCACGGCATTCGGTCAGAAAACCTGGCCGCAACAGGATTCGGAGAATATCAGCCAATAGATCCTGGAGATACCGAAAAAGCTTATCGCCGAAACCGCCGAATTGAGTTGAAGCTCACCCAGCGTTAAAAAATATCGTTACAGATGCAAACGTAGACCACTATATTTCATGTTCATCCTCTTTTTAATCGTCTTCATAAATCTCGTCGGCTTTGGAATTATCATTCCGCTATTACCATTTTATGGGGAGCATTACGGCGCCAGTCCAGATCAGGTCACTCTGCTGATGGCTATCTATTCACTCGCACAATTCATCACGGCCCCTATCTGGGGACTCATCAGCGATAAATATGGCCGTCGGCCTGTCCTGTTGTTCAGTTTAGCAGGTACAGGTATTGCCTACGTCTGGCTGGCACTCGCATCAGATTTGACGTCTCTCTATCTGGCGCGCGCCTGGGGGGGGCTAATGGCGGGTAGCATCGCCGCTGCCTTCGCTAATATGGCAGATATCACATCAGCACAAGACCGAGCAAAAGGCATGGGACTTCTCGGAGCCGCTTTCGGGCTCGGGTTTATTGCCGGGCCAGCAATTGGCGGCCTGCTCGCAGGATCGGATCCTGCAGTTACAAACTTCGCCATTCCCTCCTATGCGGCTGCCGCGTTTTCTGGGATAGCGCTTCTCCTGGCTGTATTTATCCTGCGGGAGTCACTTGCTCCTGACATCCGCGCCACTATTGTTGCGAAATCAACCCGAGAGCGCTGGGTCCAATTTACCCATACGATGGCCCGAAGTGATGTTCGCACTACAATAATCCTCACTTTCATGTCCGTCCTCGTTTTTGCCGGCCTGGAATCCACTTTCGCCCTCTGGAGTAGACGCACGTTCGGATGGGGGGTCGCCCAAAATGGCTATATTTTCGCCTATACAGGGATTGTCAGTGCCCTTGTCCAAGGTGGACTGCTTGGTCCAATGTCAAGGAAATGGGGGGAAGCTTATCTCGTCAAACAAGGGTTTATCGCTTTGGGCATTGGGCTGCTGATTATCCCGTTCTCCAACAATTTTGTTATGCTGCTAATTGCCATGGCCGTTGTGGCCTACGGATTTAGTCTTAGTTCTCCGGCCCTTGCCAGCCAACTCTCCCTTAAGGTTTCGGAACAGGAGCAAGGTGCGATTCAAGGAATTGGGCGGTCAGCATCCACCTTGGGCCGGGTTCTGGGACCGGCCGGCGCAGGCTATATTTTTGCCTTTGCCGGCAAGGACTGGCCGTTTTACGTGGGTGCTGCCCTTATGGTTCTTACTCTAATTTTTAGTTTAGCCGTTGGAGATAAGGCACCTAAAGTATCGAAGTCACGATAACTTCTCATAAAACAGGGCTCTTGCACCCGAATGCGGGCTTCTGTATAAAACGCGATCGTCGCCGGAGGAGTTTAGCTATGAAAAGAGAAATACACCCAGATTACCACGAAATAACAGTCGTGATGACTGATGGAAGTGAGTTCCAAACACGTTCTACCTGGGGGGAGCCCGGCGACATTATGAAACTCGATATTGACTCCAAATCTCATCCGGTTTGGACTGGTGAACACCGTCTTGTAGATAGTGGCGGGCAGGTAGCAAAATTCAACAAACGTTTCCAGAATCTCGGTCTAAAAAAATAGAAACTGCTATTAAGACGAAGTTGATTAAACCAAAAAGCCTGGTGGCATTTTTCAGTACTAGAAAATTATTTATATTTAATCAAAAAATTAGCAGTTTATTTAGGGCGTAAATTTTTATAAGACTGTTGATAAATCTCTTACGTAAGTGTTTTTGTTATACAAAAACTCGCTATTTGTTGTCGGGGTCGGTAACACGGCGCATTGATGGCCGTGTAACATTGGAGTTAGTTTCGTGGCCCGTTCTAGTCCAGGAAAATACGACTCTCTTTCAAAACTTGTTACCCAGACGCTCATGCTGGCGATTGTTAGTTGTATCGTTGCGGGACTCGTGACCTATGTAGTTTCACTGGGGTTGAACCACTCTGGTGCCATTAACAACCTCACAGTTAAACAAAATCAATTACAAATCCTATTTATCGTTTATGTAATCACATTTATCTTTGCGATGATTGTCTTTACATTCTTGAACTCAAGCAAAAAGAGTGATTGGGAGGAATTTAATGCTGCGGAAGAGCTTTCCACCCAAACACCAACACCAAAATATGGGTTGAGTGGGCAAGAGTCTCGTTGGGCCGCAGAAGAAGAAGCAGCGCTGGCCAATGACGATCTTGAGGATGTAATAGCGGCACTGGATCCACAGGATTCTTCAGCAGAGGGAGACGGAGATCAGGAGGGAGGTGTACCGCTATCCGATAGAGCTATAGAGGTCAAAAATAATATCTTATCATTCATCAACCACGCATTAGATTTCCTAAAAAAATCCCGCCCAAAGCTGGACTCATTCAATAAATTTGGAATAAATCTTTACGTTGCTGGGGTCTGTGACTCGATGGCGACGAACAAAGATTTGGAGGGCGAGGAAGTCAGGCAAATTATAATCGACATTTTAAGTAGCTTAGGGACTAAAGCGAACCAAGCACGGAAATTTGTAGACACGTTCCAAGACTACCTCTCTAACCCCAGATACTTGAACATTATCGAGTCGGGTAGAGAGGATATTTTAGCTCACATTGCGGGTATAACGGATGCTGGGCAAAGATTAGGGTCGGCACTGGACCGATGGAATGAAAAATCAGTTGCTTCTCAATCTAATGCCAGCGCTTCCGGCGGGACTATTGCGGTGATGTTTACAGATATTGTTGGATCCACAGCAATGACTCAGAACCATGGGGATGAAGTAGCCCAACAAGTTGTGAGAACCCACGACCGCATCGTTCGTGCCGCGCTTAATACCTACCACGGGCAGGAGATAAAGCATACCGGGGACGGTATCATGGCCTCTTTTGCCAACACTGCAAATTCTGTAAACGCGGCAATATACATTCAGAGAAAAACTGACGAGAGCAATAAGGCCAATCCGACAGTACCATTAGGCATAAAAATTGGCATAAATGCTGGCGAACCGATTGTTGAGAACAATGATCTTTACGGCACTGCCGTTCAGCTTTCAGCCCGGATAGCCGATAAGGCTAGTAACCACGAAATTTTTGTATCTGAGGTGGTGAGAGGCATTTGTGCGGGAAAAAAGTATAAATTTAAGAACCGAGGCGGGAGTGAGATGAAAGGCTTCGACGAACCTATAACTTTGTACGAAGTTGAATGGCAAACCTAGACCAACTCGCCGAGGCCCTGCTTATCACCAACACTCCAGAGGGCGGTCCAGGCAAAAAAAAGGGGCGCCTTTAGCAGCAACCCCGCGCGTTTTTTCCCTGTTAAACTTGCCCGATAATGTGCAAGTCCATAAATGTTAGCGAACAGCCGGTAAGTGGGTCAACCCATTATTCTCGAATTAACCATATTATTTGAATTAGCGTCTCGTCCTCACATTCGATTCGCATGAAGCGTTGAATCAAAAAGTTCACTTGAAAGGTGCAAAAACGTCACAATGTCTGAATGGTTCATGAGTTTCAGAAATAAACTTGATTTGCATTGGAAGAGAGGAGAAAAGGATCAATATTGTATTTGTTTGACAAGTACCCCATTTGCCCGACGGCAGGTTGATGTAGCACTTACTGTCAGCATCAATCGACTTCTTCTGGGATCAAAATAGCAACGTCCCTAAAAGGAAATGGTGCAAGTTTATCGGTGACCTTGGTCAGTTACTTCCTACCTCCTAAAAACTTCTTCAGCGCCTTGCCGAGCGATTTCCTTTGCAGCGATCTCCGACCTTGCCCGGGAAATTTCCGCTTCAAGATCTGAGATATACGCGCGGAGAGCATCTAACGACATAATTTCAAGATTCATAGGCCTTGATTTCTTTTTCAGGTGCTCTTGGTCGTCCATATCCATTTTTCCGTCCTCGAGATCAATATAATCGCTATTATACCAAAATTTTTTCAGGGAGTTCAAAGATCGTAGATGAGTTCTCCTCCATCGTTTGACGGCTTGTGACCCCGGCGTTATAACAAGACTAGTCTGCGGAATCTTTCGTTTGAGCACACTCCATCTCACATAAGGATTAAGAAGGATGGCACAGCCACTAATGCCAAAGGCGACCGCTGTATGGCTCGTTGACAATACGGCGCTCACGTTCGATCAGATTTCTAACTTCTGCGGTCTCCACTCGCTTGAAGTCCAGGCCATCGCAGATGGCGAGGTGGCGCCGGGGATGCAAGGCCTTGACCCAACCCTTAATGGCCAGTTGTCTAAGGAAGAAATCATCCGGTGTGAGGCCGACCCGGACGCCCGCATGGGGATGAGCAAACCCAGTGTTCCGTTGCCCAAGGTGCGGCAAAAGGGCGCGAGATACACACCGATCTCCAAACGGCAGGATCGGCCAGATGCCATAGCGTGGCTTCTCAAGACCCATCCTGAGTTGAGCGATGCTCAGATCAGCCGCCTGATCGGAACGACAAAACCAACCATCAATGCCGTCCGGGATAAAACCCACCACAACACTCCAAACCTTACGCCACAAAGCCCGGTTTATCTTGGCCTATGTTCTGGCGCAGATCTGGAAAAGATGGTGGCCGTAGCACGTGCTCGCGCGGGCACTAGCCGAGCGGGGGAAGCAGCAAAAACACCAGCCAATCCAGAACCTTCTATTATTGCTGTGCCAACAAAAACGCCTGAACCCAATCTCTCTCCTTGGGGGGAAACTCAGTCACCTTCATCACAAGCTCCGGTAGAGAACGTCCCGTTAGTTGACGAGGTATTCGGCCCAAAACCCTCTACTCCGTCGGACGAGAACTAGCGCAGTCGGGCACAGATGGGTTCCTGCCGACGCACTGGCTCTTGGCTACCTCCACGGATCATCATAGGTAATCTTCAGGCGTAACACCGCCCACGGGCGGGCCCATATCGACCGGACAGGAACCAATTGGAAGTGACAGGATGCCATACACACAGGACACCATTTATGATATGCATCTGGAATCAAATCCCGCGAACCATGTCCCCTTATCTCCTATTAGTTTTCTAGCACGCGCGGCCAAGGTTTATCCCAGCCGGGATGCTGTTATTCATGGCAGGCGCCGATATACGTGGGCAGAAACATATAGCCGCTGCCGTCAGCTGGCATCAGCCCTGAATGAACGAGGGATTGGGAGAGGAGACACGGTTGCCTTTATGGGCTTAAATACTCCGGAACTCTATGAGGCTCATTTCGGTATTCCTATGACCGGCGCTGTTCTTAATGCCCTTAATATCCGTTTGGACGCCGCCGCGATTGCCTTTATCTTAGACCATGGTGAGGCCAAGGTTCTATTTACTGATCGAGAATTTTCAGAGACCATTAAACAGGCGCTGGAAATCGCAGACGTAGATCCGATTGTCATCGATGTGAATGATGTCCTATCACCGTCCGGAAAGCTGCTGGGACAGTGTGACTATGAGGATTTTATCTCTAAGGGGAACCCCGACTTCGCGTGGCAGCTACCAGCAAACGAATGGGATGCAATTTCCTTGAACTACACCTCGGGTACCACGGGAAAGCCCAAGGGAGCGGTATATCATCACAGGGGCGCCTATTTGAATGCGATCGGGGACATCATGGCTTGGAACATGACGCAGGCCCCGGTTTATTTGTGGACCCTTCCCATGTTTCACTGTAACGGTTGGTGCTTCCCTTGGGCCAATGCGGCAGTCGGAGGCACGAATATCTGTATGCGCACGGTCACCGCCAATGCCATTTATGAGGCAATAGAAAATCACACTGTCGACCATATCTGCGGCGCGCCAGTCGTCTTGGGCATGATTGTCAACGCAACAGATCAAGAGCGCAGGCCTTTCCATCACACCGTGGAAGTAATGACAGCCGGTGCACCGCCCCCGGCGGCGATAATCGAGAAAATGCAGCACGCCGGGTTCAATGTTACGCACGTTTACGGTCTCACAGAAACCTATGGACCCGCAACCGTCTGCACGTGGCAAAAGGACTGGGAAGACGCGTCACCGGCGGAGATTGCCCGCCTGAAATCCAGACAAGGCGTCGAATTTGTGGTTCTCGAATCCGTGAGTGTACGCGACCCGGAAACCTTGGAAATTGTTCCCGCTGATGGTGAAACAATCGGCGAGGTCATGTTTAAGGGAAACAATGTAATGAAAGGGTATTTGAAAAACCCTGACGCAAATGATGAGGCCTTTGCAGGCGGATACTTTCACAGTGGCGATCTAGCGGTCAGTCACCCCGACGGCTATATTGAATTAAAAGACCGGTCAAAGGACATCATCATATCAGGAGGCGAAAACATCTCTTCCATTGAGGTCGAAGACACCCTTTATAAACATCCCAACGTCATGGCCGCCGCCGTTGTTGCAAAATCAGACAATAAGTGGGGAGAAACGCCCTGCGCTTTTATAGAGTTAAAGGACGAATCAGCAGGGACCATAGAACGGGAAATAATCGACTTCTGTCGGAACAATCTCGCGCATTACAAATGTCCCAAACATGTCATATTTGGGCCACTGCCGAAAACGTCGACCGGTAAAATTCAGAAATTTATACTTAGGCAGCGCGCAAACGGCTAATACCAGAGAGCCAAAACCGATTGGGCAAAATTTTGGGCGTAAAAAGACAGGCTCCGGACCTAAGAGTAACTTTATGCTCGCAAACGCTTATTTTGCGTCAGGCGCTTCGGACCTAAAGCAAACTAACCTCTCTTTCTCCGAGTTGTAAGGGAATATTTTCGATTTGAAGTTTATTTCTGGCTCAGCAAAACCCCTGCTTTTCAATGGTCACTCATAATTTCTCCTCCAATTTTGGAGAACACCAGGTATTTGGGAGAAGAAAGAGCAAAATGAAATTTAGGTGTATGAGTTCTTTGTTTTCTTTTTTTATCAAGAAAATAACAATTTATTTATGATGTCTGGGAAATTCGGATTCATTCTC
>CAXFCV010000120.1:0-2283 GCA_964000975.1 uncultured Rhodospirillaceae bacterium
CAGGCCGACCGGCTTCATGGGGCCATACGACAGGGTTTCCATTCCCCGGGTGGCCATGACTTCGATTGGGAGGCACCCCTCGAAATAAGGGGTCGATGCCTCCCACTCGTGAAAGGAAATTTTCTCGCCCTCAATTAAACCACTGATGAAGGATTCGTACTGAGTATCGTCCAAAGGACAGTTGATATAGTCTGATCCCTCTCCCTTATCATAACGGGACTGGAACCATGCCCTCGAAAAATCGATGCTGTCTTTATGCACGATCGGTGCAATGGCATCGAAAAAAGCCAAGCCGTCCTCGCCTGTCAGTTCTGTTATAGCCTGCGCCAAGGGGGCAGAGGTGAGGGGACCGGTTGCAACGATAATATTTTTCCAGTCCGCCGGCGGGAGACTATCGATCTCCTCGCGCACAATTGTAATGAGGTCATGGCCTTCCAAGGCGTCTTCAACCGATTTGCTGAAACCGTCCCGGTCCACCGCCAACGCCCCGCCAGCCGGGACCCGGTTGGCATCCGCCATTCGCATGACCAGAGACCCGCATCTGCGCATTTCCTCGTGCAGAACCCCAACGGCATTGTAGAGCGCATCATCAGACCGAAAAGAATTGGAACAAACCAATTCTGCCAGGCCACTGGTTTGATGGGCTTCTGTTTCTCGCACGGGCCGCATCTCATGCAAGACCACCATGACGCCCAATTTAGCGGCCTGCCACGCGGCCTCGGACCCGGCCAAACCTCCGCCGATAATATGTATCGGATCGACCCTGGCACCTATTTTTTTGACAAGCGTCAAAGCACCTGACCCTTGTTCATGCTACCGGAAACGTACGGCAACGCTCGCTGCGCTGATAAATGACAAGGTGTGCGGAGCAACAGGATTGCCTGTTCCCAACCTTGGCGCCATCTTTGGGCCAGTCGAGGCATTAACCTGCCTTCCTCTGCTTGCGCTTTTTCGGAGGGAGATATTTCGCCAAATATGTTCCGGTATAGCTCTCTGGGTTTATGGCAACATCTTCCGGTGTGCCGGTTGCAACTATTTGTCCGCCTTTATGACCGCCTCCAGGGCCAAGATCGACGATAAAGTCAGCGGTTTTGATGACCTCGAGATTATGTTCAATTACGATCACAGTGTTGCCCTGGTCGACGAGCGCTTGCAGTACTTCGATCAGTTTTCGGACATCTTCGAAGTGCAGGCCCGTAGTTGGTTCGTCCAGAATATAAAGTGTCTTTCCCGTCGCTTTTCGGGCCAATTCCTTCGCGAGTTTAACTCGTTGAGCCTCACCTCCAGACAGCGTTGTTGCTTGCTGGCCGATATGTATATAGCCCAAGCCAACCCTATACATGGTCTCCATTTTTTCTCGGATTACCGGTACTGCTTTGAAGAAGTCGAGGCCCTCCTCCACAGTCATATCCAGAACGTCGGCGATGGACTTGCCACGAAATTTGATCTCGAGAGTCTCCCGATTATATCGTTTGCCGTTACAGGAATCGCATTGGACATAAACGTCGGGTAGGAAGTGCATCTCGATCTTTATGACCCCGTCACCCTGGCAAGCTTCGCACCGGCCGCCTTTGACATTGAATGAAAACCGACCTGGTTTATAGCCGCGCGTCTTGGCATCCGGAAGGCCGGCAAACCAGTCCCGGATGGGAGTAAAGGCACCGGTGTAGGTCGCTGGATTGGAGCGCGGTGTGCGGCCAATGGGTGATTGGTCGATGTCCACCACCTTGTCTAGGAACTCCACACCGGTGAGCTTGTCATAGTCGCCGGGTAGCACCCGGGAGCCGTTCAATCGGCGAGCCAGCGCTTTGTATAGTGTCTCCAGAATTAAAGTCGATTTTCCGCCGCCGGAAACGCCGGTGATGCAAGAGAGAGTACCCAGGGGAAATGCAACTTTCACGTTTTTTAGATTGTTCTCTCTCGCACCGGAGAGCACCAGTTTCTGGCCCGTATGTCCCTTACGCCGTTCGTCGGGAATTTCGATTCGCCGAAATCCGGTAAGATACTGTCCTGTCAGGCTTTCAGGCGCCTTCATAACTTGCTCGGGTGTGCCACTAGCAACAACTTGACCACCATGTATGCCTGCACCGGGGCCCATGTCCACCAGATAATCAGCACTGAGAATGGCGTCTTCGTCATGCTCCACCACGACCACAGAATTTCCCAAATCACGCAGCCGTTTCAGGGTTTCAAGGAGCCGGTTGTTGTCCCGTTGATGCAGTCCAATGGATGGTTCATCAAGCACGTACAGCACCCCTGTAAGACCTGAACCTATTTGCGAAG
>CAXFCV010000121.1:0-7462 GCA_964000975.1 uncultured Rhodospirillaceae bacterium
CTCGCTCCTACCAAGGCCCCGCCGACAAATGCCAATGAAACGAGAGCCATCGTAAGATTTGTGTTTGATATCAGAACCAGGAGAGCGAACGCCGTAACCGCGGCACCCAAAACAAATATGCGGGTCAACCCCTCAATCTTGCCGCGGATCGAAAAGAGGAGGGCCACTGTCAACGCCCCGATACCTGAGGCCGCGAGCAGACTGCCGAGCCCCTTTTCGTCTAAGTCGAAGACAGAATCCGCTAGCCCAGCCATAAGGTTTTGATAAGACCTAAGGCAAATCGCCATGGCAATGGAGAGCAACATGATCATCTTGAGCTGGTAACTTGACAAAATATATCCGAGGCCAGCCCGGATATCTGCCAGGATCGACGTTGCCAGCGGACCAGACCGGTCTTTCATAGGCAAGGGGGCAATAATTTTTACCCTGGTCAGGCCATACACCATCATGGAAAAGCCGAAAGCTGTCGCCAGATAGGCTAGAGCTGCCCCACCAGGTTCACCGAAGATGTCATTTCCCCAAGACAGTAGGGCGGCTCCGATAACCGGCCCAACAAACCCGGCCGTGTGAAAGGTGGTGGTATTCATCCCTATGGCTGCTGACAAATTAGCCCTTTCTATCAACTGCGGAATTACAGCCTGGCGGGCAGGAAAATCAAACGACATGAAAGCGCCCTGCCCAATTGTCAGGAACACGAGCAACAAAGGCGTCATGACCTTGGTGAGAATCGCCGCAGCCGTGAGAATGGTTACCAAAATTCCAAAGCTGAGTGAGATAATTGCTGTCCGGCGATGCCCATAACGATCTGCCACTGCGCCTGCCAATGGCCCCAAGACGAATAGTGGCGCTAGGTAAGAAAACCCAACCGCACCCAACCAAGCCGGCGACTGAGTTAAATGGTACGTCAACCACTGAGAAGATATGAGAAAGATCCAGACACCGTTGGCCGAAAACACATGACCATACCAGTATAGCCGGTAATTAGACGCAGAGAGAGCCCGGCCGATACCGCCGAGATAACTGGTCAAGCGTTTGGGGTTACGCATCCCAGAGGTGTATCCCTTCCTTTCGGTAGCGTAAAACAAATTGACGTCAGCCAAATTGGGATCTCTAAAGATAAAGTCACACGCAGGTTGAGAAATGATGATGTCAGATGTTGTTTCAAGTATCGCCGTTTCTGTCCTAGAGGTGCCCTTCGACAAACCTATTCGAAGCGCACTCGGGACATATATCGGCTCCGACTATGTAGTTGTAGAACTGCGGACAGACTCGGGTAATACTGGCTTTGGCTATTCCACCTCTCTAGACCGGCGCGGCACCAAAGCCGTTGTGAGCTACATTGAAACCGACCTGGCACCCCTCGCACTTGGGCAAGACGTAATGCAACCGGCGGCTCTCTGGCGGCGGATGTGGTCTCCCAATAAAGCGCGCATGCGGGGCGGTGTGGGGGTGCATGCGCTGTCAGCGCTGGACACGGCCGTCTGGGACGCCGCTGCTAAAATACAGAACCAGCCCCTCGCCAAGTTGTTAGGCGGCTCGCGAGACCGGATCGAAGTCTACGGCTCCGGCGGTTGGCTCTCCCTATCTGACGAGGAGCTCGTGGCTGAAGCAAAGGATCACGCTAAAAAAGGCATCACCGGCTATAAATTGAAAATTGGCGGACCACGCGACCAGAAAAGAGTAGCCCTACTCCGCCGTGAACTAGGCGACGATTTCATACTCTACGCGGATGCAAACCAGAGTTATACAGTCAGGGAGGCCGTGTCCGCATCCAAATGGCTGGCCGACCATAATGTTGCATGGCTGGAAGAACCCGTGCTTGCGGATTGCCCCTGGGACATGGCAGCCGTTGCCGCGGAGAGCGAAGTGCCGGTAGCTGCGGGCGAAAATGTATACTTCAGATGGGGCTTCCAGGATCTCGTGGACCGGCGAGCGGCCGCCTATCTGCAACCCGATGTTGGCCGTTGCGGCGGTGTGACGGAATGGATCAAAATTGCGCAGATGGCAGATCACCATGATCTCCGACTCACCAGCCATCTTCTTCACGAGCTCAGCGTCTGCCTGATCGCCGCTTTCCCGAGCGGTCATCAGGTCGAGTTCATGAATTTCTTTGAGCATAACCCCTTTACCCAGGATTTTTCGGTCCGGGACGGCTACCTGGCGGTCCCGGAAGGTCCCGGCCATGGCGTTGAATTCACGGACACTGCCAAAAAGCTCTATGCAGCTTGAACCCATATTGACTGGTTATCTATCCACCGGCCAAACATGATCGGCCAGGGATGAAATAGGAGACGATATACCCTTTGTTTTGAGGGTTGGAGGAGCATAAAAGTGTATTGGATTGTTACCTCGCCCAAAGACCAGCTGCTAGCCGGACACGAATCTGGGATGATCGGTTTCGATGCCGGGCAACCCGAGCTGCAGAATATGGCACAGGGTGATTTTGTCGTTGTCTACTCCTCCTTGGAGTCCATCAGTGGCGCGTTTGTTGATGCGTTTACTGGTCTTCGACGGATGGCAGATATGCCAGGGCAAACGCTTGAGGGCCCGTGGGCGATCAACCGACGGATTGCTTTTTTTTCTACGTCCAATCTACCTTTCGCGAACATCCGTAAAGAACTTACATATCCGGAAGATCTGCCGCAGTGGCGTGAAAAAATACTTTTCAACATCGATGCAGCAGATTTTCTAGCCATCGCCGAGGCGATGCTGCTGCCACCGGTTTTCCAGAAGGTACAATCCGTTGCAGAAGACCGGCTACTATGATGCGCCCAAGCCCATCAAAAGGTCGGGCTCTGATTCACCTCGGGTGCAGGCACTACCGTTAATGATGCCTGAGATAAGATCTGTTAGGCGTTGAATTTTTTACCTGATTCACCGGCCAGAACCTGACACCTAAATGGGCACGATTGAGGGAAACACCAATCCTAATTTGCAGCCGCCCTCGGGAAGGCCCTTGAGAAATTGGCTATTTTGTGCATGCTTCGGCGCTTTCCGCGGCTTAACGAGCTGAAGTTGGCCTCCATTAGAGGAGAAAACCAAATAATGACCCGAAAGTTTGCCAGAAAATTTGGTAAATACCGAGCCGGAGCAAAAAATGAGCGGCAACAGACTTTATCTTTTTGACAGCACCCTGCGGGACGGTGCCCAAACCCAAGGCGTGGATTTCAGCGTAGCTGATAAAATCGCCATCGCTTCGGATCTCGACGCTCTCGGCATTGATTATATCGAGGGAGGATGGCCTGGCGCCAATCCCACCGACGACAGCTTTTTCAGCGCCCCCCCGTCACTCACAAAAGCCAAATTAACCGCTTTCGGAATGACCCGACGGGCGGGCCGGTCAACAGAGAATGACCCCGGCCTTAAAGCCCTACTCGATCCCAAAACACCGGCAGTCTGCATCGTCGGCAAAACTTGGGATTTTCATGCTCATGTCGCTCTTGGCGTAGAATTGGATGAAAACATCGCCATGATTGGAGATTCAATCCTGCATGCCGAAAGGCAAACAGAAGAGGTTCTCTTTGATGCCGAGCATTTTTTTGACGGCTATAAAGCCAATCCGGAATTTGCATTGAGCTGTGTTAAGGCCGCCTACGAGGCTGGCGCACGCTGGATCGTTCTCTGCGATACCAACGGCGGAACCCTGCCCCACGAAGTCTCAGAAATTGTTACCGAAATCACCAGTCACATCCCAGGCGCTCATCTTGGCATTCATTGCCACGATGATACAGGCAACGCCGTGGCCAATAGCTTGGCGGCGGTCCGGGCGGGCGCACGTCACATCCAGGGCACGTTAAATGGACTGGGTGAACGGTGCGGAAATGCCAACCTCATCTCACTTCTTCCAACACTCGTTCTTAAAATGGGGTTCGATACAGGTGTTTCAGAAAAAGGGCTCACCCAGCTAAGCCAAATTTCCCGCGCCTTGGATGAGCGACTGAACCGTTTGCCGGATAAGGGAGCGCCTTATGTGGGAGAGCGTGCCTTTTCACATAAGGGTGGCCTGCACGTCTCCGCAGTCGAGAAAGATCCGATGAGCTACGAACATGTAGCTCCAGAGTCTGTCGGTAATAGACGCCATATTGTTGTCTCGGACCAGTCCGGCAAATCAAACATCCTGGCGATGTTCCGGGATGTCGGCATCGAAGCGGACGTCAATGATCCAAAAGTCGTCCGGCTCGTAGAGATCGTCAAAGAACAGGAATACATGGGTTATGCTTATGACGGCGCCGAGGCAAGTTTCGAGTTGCTCGCCCGACGCACATTGGGAGATGTGCCTGATTTCTATCGGCTCAACAGCTTTAGAGTAATTGACGAACGGCGCTGGAACGCCCGGAATGAGCTCGTCACTATTTCCGAAGCCACCATTAAAGCGCAGGTTGGTGAAGAGAAATTTATGACGGTTGCAGAGGGCAATGGCCCAGTAAATGCACTGGACTCCGCGTTGCGGGAGGTTCTCCTTCCGCTTTATCCGGACTTGGAGGATCTCCGATTGGTAGACTACAAGGTCCGCATCCTTACCCCCTCTGATGCCACCGGTGCCGTGACCCGAGTGATGATTGAAAGTGCCGATAGCAAGGGCACCCGCTGGTCCACTGTTGGTGTATCCGCAAATATTATCGATGCCTCTTATGCTGCGCTGCGGGATTCCATCGTATATAAGTTGTATCGGGATGGTGCAGCAAGCGTACTGTCCGCTAGCTCCTGATGGCGGGTACGGACGAAAGCGTTTCTGTTCCAGCCGAGCAAGTCATTCCCGCTGTCATCCTGGTAGACCCGCAACTGGGCGAGAACATAGGCATGGTGGCACGTGCTATGCTAAACTGTGGACTCACTGACCTTCGTCTGGTCCGACCGCGCGATGGCTGGCCCAATGCCAAAGCGGTCAGTGCAGCATCAGGTGCGGATAGCGTGATCGAGGACGCACGATTGTTCAGCACCACAGAGGATGCAATTGCCGATTTATCGTTTCTTTATGCGGCGACAGCACGCGATCGGGATATGACCAAACGGGTCGTCACACCGGATGCCTGCGCTTGCGAAATCCGGGCCAAAGGGTCTACTGGCTGCGGTATCCTGTTCGGCGGCGAAGCTAAGGGCCTCAAAAATAATGACATCGCGCTTGCCGATACGATTCTCATGGTCCCGCTCAATCCTGGATTTACTTCCCTTAATTTAGCTCAAGCCGTCCTGCTGGTAGCGTATGAATGGTATAAACTAAGTGATGGTACGCCTGCAGATATTCTATCCATGCAGTCAAGCCGGCCGGCCAATAAGAAAGAACTTATCGGTCTTTTCGGGCATTTGGAATCCGCGCTAGACGACAGCGGTTTTTTTCATATTAGGGAAAAAAAGCCGATCATGGCGCGGAATCTGAGGAATCTTCTGCAACGCGCTGCGCCGACAGAACAAGAGGTCCGCACCCTACGTGGCGTGATTAAAAGTCTCTTTAATCATCACGGTTAACAGTGCGTTTAACGCACGTTTTCCGCACCTTGGCGCGCCAAAGCATCGGCGCGTTCATTTTCCGCGTGACCGGCATGGCCTCTCACCCAGTGCCAGGCTACATCGTGGGTTACTGCCAGAGCATCAAGCGCCCGCCAAAGATCGTGATTGGGCCGATGACCGCCACCCTTGACTTTGAAATCCTTTTTTTTCCACCCTTCAAGCCACTGCGTCATGCCCTTCTGCACATATTGACTATCCGTATAGACGTCAACGCGGCAGGGCTTCTTGAGGGCTCTTAGCCCCTCGATAACAGCCAGAAGTTCCATGCGATTGTTCGTTGTCGAGGGCTCACCCCCAAAGAGCTCCCTCTCAGTGTCCCGCCAGCGCAGAATCACTCCCCAGCCCCCGGGGCCCGGATTACCGCTACAGGCCCCATCGGTAAACAGTTGAACAGTTGAAGATACTGATGTCATGATCCGCTATCTAGACTTTGAACAGCCAAAAATTCAAGCGGGAGATTCCCCTGAAATGAAAAACCTGTATAACCGCTTACATTAACGCGAAACTCCTAGCATCAGACCCGTGTTTTGACTGCACGGTATTTGGCGAATATGTTCGAGCCAAGCAATTATCAAAATGATCGAATTTGTAGGGCTAATGTTTTATGATTGAACATAAACAAAACGGTGATCCCGCTCCTTGTTTTACCTAATGGAGAGTATTCTATGACAGATCATGTAGTGGCCCAAAAAAGTCAGTATAAATTTGAAGTCAAAGAGGATGAAAAATATGCTTGGAGCACTCGTGGCCTCGGCACAAATCAGCCATTTTGCAACGGGGATCACAAGTAAACAGATGATCTCAAATCCCTGGTCTTCCTGGCCGATAAAAACGCAACAATGTTCCTCTGCCGATATAAAAAAACTGGCTACGGCCCGGCCTGTGGCGGGGCGCATAAATCGCTTTAGGGTGCATATCAGAAACTGGCAGTAACGGTAATGATGAAAACGAGGACCTTTCACAGCCTTGCCGTTTTGAGCGGTTTTTGTTCTGTTTTGATGGCATGTGAGGCATCGGGCGACTTAAACCCTTTTTATGGTCCCAAGGTTGTCGTTCCTGCTTGTCCCACGGTGAAGCTTCTGCGGGATGCGGACAAAGTGACTGCATATCGCCCTGGTCCCGGACGGGACATTACAGACATTCTCTACGAGGCCAAATTAGCCGGGTTCTCTGGAGAATGTGAATATGTCGGCGACGGAGGTACCTTTCATGAGGTGGTTGTGAGCGTCCGGGCTAAATTTGATTTGGCGCGGGGGCCTGCGGATGCGACACGCATGGCGGAGCTCAAGTACTTTGTGGCGATTCCTGAATTCTTCCCAGCGCCCGAGGGCAAGAGACAGTTTGTGAGGCGCGTTAGGTTTCCAACAGGACGAAATAACATCACCATTAACGATGACTTCGTGGAAATTCGAATTCCATTGACAAAGGATCGCAAAGGTCCCGGATCGCGGGTTTATATCGGCTTTCACCTGACGCAAGACCAGCTCAACTTGAACCGTCGGCAGGGAAATTCAACAGGCCTTGGAGAATAAGGCCGCCACATTGGCATTTGAGTTTAAATTTTTTATGCATTACGGAACGGAAAAAAATGGCGACACTAAAGTTTACCGATCAGCATGAGTGGCTCTCAATCGAAGACGACATCGCCTGCGTTGGCATAACGGGCTATGCCCAAGAACAATTGGGAGACGTAGTCTTTGTTGAACTGCCGGAAACGGGTGCCGAATTTTCGCGGGGCGATGAGGCTGCAGTCGTGGAATCGGTAAAAGCGGCGGCGGAAGTTTACGCGCCAGCGACCGGCGATATCACAGAAACAAACAAAGATTTAGAGGGCAGCCCCGAGCTCGTTAATAGTGATCCGCAAGGCACCGGCTGGTTTTTCAAAATGAGGCTTTCTGATCTTTCCGAGACGGACGCCATGATGGACGAGCAGAGCTACAAGGATTTTGTGGCC
>CAXFCV010000122.1:0-9216 GCA_964000975.1 uncultured Rhodospirillaceae bacterium
CCCCGACAAACCACCGCCAAAAAGAGAGACCTAAAGGTGGGATTTCCTGATGAACCCCCCGCCCAATGACAATGCTGAGACCCCATAGGAACGTCGCACAGGTAATCAGGACATAGGCGACGCTGGATCTCGGTTCAAAGGTCTCCAGTTTTTTAAGCATGGTGCCGGAAAACCTGCTGGGGTCGGAAATAAATCTCAAAAGGCAGCCAGTTTGATATCATAACATACCTTATGAGACCGATTGACAGGGTTCAAACGTTCTCCCTGAGGACCTCACCCGCCAAATAAAGTGAACCACAAATTAAAATTCGCCCGGGCGTGCCAGAGAGCGCCAGCAGATCGTGAATAGCGCTCTCGAGACTGGACGCCACTTGCACCTTGCCGCCAAGCTTTTCTGCGATATCGGCAAGAGCCGCTGGATCTATCGAGGCTGCTTCACCGGTAATAACGACGGTCCGCAACGCCGCCAAATGCGGGAGAAGTGGTGTAATGAAGGCAGCCGGCTCCTTTGAAAAGATCATCCCCCAAATGCCAAAAAAAGGTTTATCACACCATTCCACCGCCTGCGCGGCCAAGATTTCTCCAGCCGCTGGATTATGGCCACCATCGAGCCATAATTCCCAACCTTCAGGGATGTTATCCACCAGGGGTCCGGACGACAGCCGTTGGAGCCTTCCCGGCCATCGAACTGCACGTAGCCCATCCACGACAGCCGTGTCCGGAATGGCTTCCGGTCGCCAAGAATCCAGGCAGGTGAGTGCCTGGGCGGCATTTTGAATTTGGTGACGCCCGGTCAAACTGGGCAGCGGAACTGTTAGGCCACGGTGCGGCGTCTGGATCCAAATGGACTCCTCGGTTGGCTCCAGTCGCCATTCGGATCCCTGCAGGAGAAGATGGCTACCGATATTCTCAGATGCCTCCCGGATAACAGAATCTGCAATCGGCTTCTGCGACGCGACAACTGCCGGCACATGCCGTCGCATGATGGCCGCTTTTTCTGCAGCAATCCCTTTGAGATCTGCGCCCAGAAATCCTACGTGATCGATGGAGACGGGAGTCAACGCCGTAACCGCCGGCTGGTCCAAGACATTGGTCGCATCTAAGCGCCCGCCGAGGCCGGTTTCCAACAGACAGAGATCGGCGCGTGTCCGGGAAAATGCCACAAAAGCCAGCGCCGTGGTGATCTCAAAAAATGTGATCGGCGCCCCCAAGTTGGCAACTTCGCATTCTTCGAGCAGTTCACCGAGCGCCGCATCGGTGATCAGCTCACCCGCAATCCGGATACGCTCATTAAAGTCGACAAGGTGCGGGGAGGTATATACATGCACCGTGAAGCCGGCAGCTTCCGCGAAAGACCGCATAAAGGCAACGACCGAGCCTTTGCCATTGGTACCTGCCACGTGAATGACGGGTGGTAGATTTTTTTCGGGGTGCCCCAGAGCGGCGAGAAGTCTCTCAACCCGTCCCAAAGACAAATCAATAACTTTGGGATGATGCCGATTGAGGCGATCGAAGATATCCAAACTATTCAGTAGCCCTGTTTCCAGAGGCTTTTGAGACGGACCGGACACCGGACGCTAAATCTCTCACCAAATCCAGGACGGCGGTTACACAGTCATCGGTACCATGACCCTCAGCATCCAGATTTTCTGCCACCTGCGTGACGAGCGCAGACCCTACCACGGCAGCGTCCGCATGTTGGGCAATGGCGGCAGCTTGTTCAGGTGTTTTTATCCCAAATCCCACGGCGACGGGTAAATCCGTATGCCGGCGGAGACGCTCGATGGCAGCTGCAACATCCTGGGTCTCGGCAGACTTTGTGCCGGTAATCCCGGTGACGGAGACATAATAGATAAATCCGCTGGCGCGCTCAGCCACCTCGGGCAACCGGCTATCATCGGTGGTGGGGGCGGTGAGATAGACAAAATCAATGCCTGATCCCGGCAACGCATCGCGCATCTCGGTTTCTTCAAGCGGCAGGTCGACGACGATCAAACCATCCACACCGGCCGCCACCGCGTCCGCAATAAAGTTATCAAGGCCGTAGATATAGATCGGATTGTAATATCCCATCAGCACAATGGGGGTATCCGTGTCCGCCTGCCGAAAATCAGCAACCATCTGAAGGGTTTTCGTGAGGTTCATCCCCTTTAAAAGGGCGCGCTGACTGGACGCTTGAATAGCCGGCCCATCCGCCATCGGATCGGAGAACGGCATGCCAAGTTCAATGATGTCGGCTCCGGCCTCGGGTAGCTGATGGAGAATGGCTTTGGAGAGATCCATATCTGGATCACCAGCCGTAATGAATGTCACCAGTCCCGGTCTGCCCTCACCGGCCAGCTCGGCAAATCTCTCCGGAAGCCGCGACATGCTATTATTGCTCTTTCAAGTATTTGGCAACAGAATCCATGTCCTTGTCGCCACGACCGCTCATGTTGATCACCATAAGATGATCTGCAGGAAGGTCCCCCGCGATCTTCATCGCATGGGCAACAGCGTGAGCTGGTTCCAATGCGGGAATGATTCCCTCCAGCCGGGTAGTTAATTGAAAGGCCTCGACCGCCTCGCTGTCAGTGATGGAGACATACTCCGCACGGCCCGTGTCGTGGAGCCAGGCATGCTCCGGGCCAATACCTGGATAATCAAGCCCGGCAGATACAGAGTGAGCTTCCGTGATCTGACCATCATCATCCTGGAGCAAATAGGTGCGGTTACCATGCAAAACGCCGGGTGCTCCCGCGCTCAAGCTCGCCGCGTGCCGCCCGGTTGAAATGCCTTTTCCGGACGCTTCAACTGCAATGATGCGAACGCTTTCGTCGTCCAGGAACGGATGAAAGGTGCCCATGGCGTTGGAACCGCCACCAATACAAGCCACCAGACTGTCGGGCAGCCGCCCCTCTAACTCCAACATCTGAGCACGGATTTCCTCTCCGATCACAGACTGAAAGTCCCGCACCATGGCGGGATAGGGATGCGGCCCGGCCACTGTACCAATAAGGTAATAGGTATCGTCCACATTGCCAACCCAATCACGAAGAGCATCGTTCATGGCGTCTTTCAAAGAAGACGAGCCCGACGTAACCGGAATGATCTCTGCACCCAGCAATCTCATGCGATTAACATTGGGTGCTTGGCGCTCGATATCCTTTGACCCCATGTAAACAGTACAGGGAAGATCAAAGAGAGCGCAAACTGTGGCCGTCGCCACACCATGCATGCCCGCCCCGGTCTCGGCAATGATGCGGTTTTTGCCCATGCGTTTGGCAAGCAGGATTTGGCCCATGCAATTGTTGACTTTGTGAGCGCCCGTATGGTTGAGGTCTTCTCGCTTGAAATAAATCTTTGCGCCACTCAGGCGCTTGGTCAGCCGCTCGGCATAAAAAAGTGCTGTGGGACGCCCCACATAATGTTTGAGATAGGACCTGAACTCCCTGTGGAATTCTGGGTCATCCTTCATCTCGTCGTAGGCCTTTTCCACGTTTAGGATGAGGGGCATGAGTGTCTCTGCAACATAACGACCGCCAAATATGCCAAAATGACCGTGCTCGTCAGGTCCGCCACGATATGTGTTAAGTTTATTCATAAGTATTCAGCTGTCTTCGCCTGTTTGAGTTCCTACAATGAGTTATAGAACGTCCCAATTATACCGATGTTACCGCGTCTATGAAGGCTGTGATCTTCCTAACATTTTTAACACCCGGGTGGTCCTCCACACCTGAAGACACGTCAACAGCAGTTGCTCCGCTGATTCGCATAGCTTCTGCCACGTTCTCAGCCGTGAGACCACCTGCCAAAATCCACGGCGTGTCCCAATTTCGTTCAGCGAGCAACCGCCAGTCAAACGACAGGGCATTCCCACCTGGTAAGGCATTTTCCATATCCTCTGGTGCCCGCGCGTCAAATAAAAATCTCTCCACCACGTATTCGTAGGCCTTTAAATCTTCAAAATCGTCTGCCTCCGTAATTTTCAAAACTTTGATGACCGGAAGCCCCGTAACAGTTTTCAATTCTTCAATGCGCGCGGGGCTCTCTTCGCCATGTAATTGGAGAACGTCAAGCTCAGTTTGGTCTAATACACGGGTCACCATAGCGTTGTCGGGATTAACAAATAATCCGACAGTTTGTACGGAATCTGGAACCCTCCGGATCAGCTTGGCCGCAACTTCAATTGGCAAGTTTCGAGGGGACGGTTCATAAAAAACAAATCCTGCCATAGCAGCACCGGCCTCAACCGTTGCGTCTACCGCCTCTTCACGATCGAGGCCACAAATTTTAACTTTAGCCGGCATTGATCAGTTCCATACCGATCCGCCGGGCAGCCTCGGCCGGATCATCCGCCTTGGTGATCGGTCGGCCAATAACAAGATAATCAGAACCGCGCATGACCGCGTCAGCAGGTGTCACCACTCGCTTTTGATCCCCTGGGGCCGCCCAAGCCGGTCGAATACCTGGCGTCAGAAGTTTGAACGTCGGCCCACACTGATGGCGCAAGGGCTCAATTTCGTTTGCCGAACAGACAACCCCGTCAAGTCCACTCTCTTGCGTGAGCGCCGCCAGACGCTTGACTTGATCGACAGATCGGCCACCGACCCCGATATCAGCAAGATCGCCCGCATCCAGAGACGTGAGAACGGTAACCGCCAAAATAAGCGGTTTTTGAACACCAAGCCGATGGGACTCTGCCGCTGATGAGTCGCGGGCGGCTTCCATCATGGCACGTCCGCCGGCAGCATGGACATTGAGAATCGTCGGCCGCAACGGAATGGCGGCATGGACTGCGCCCGCCACTGTATTCGGAATATCATGAAACTTGAGGTCCAGAAAAATCGGCATTTGCGCCTCTCGAATCCTCCGAACACCTTCTGGCCCCAACGAGGTAAAAAATTCCTTGCCAATTTTCATCCCGCCAACCAACCCCTTGAGCCCGCGGGCAAGTTCCAAAGCCCAATCCAAGTTGTTCGTATCCAGGGCAACAAATATTCTGTTTTCGGACTTTAAAGTCATTTGTTGGGGGACCCTGCCCGCCGGGAAGCCTCCAAATCCTCAATCTGTTGTTTGAGTTTGTCCAAATTCTTTTCGAGACCACTGACCTTTTTCCTTTCCGTGCGCGCTTTGCGTCTGATTTTACCCGCGGAAAACCACGCCACGATTGCACCGCCGACAAATCCCGCAAGGGATGACGCCAACACGGGCAGATAGTGAGGTACTGTGATTTCTGGCAGAGGGAGAGGCCACAAGTCCAAGGTAACCAACGTACGGTTTGAAATGGCAAATAGGATTACCAGGAGTCCAACCGCGACCATGGCAATCCAGGACACAATCTTGACGACCATACCTTCCCTCGATGGTGACAGGAACAAAACCATGGCATGAATAGCCGTCAATTACGGGAAATACTAGGCTCGAAATGCTATCCGTTCAGTTTTTCCCGAAGTTGCTTGCCGGTCTTGAAATAAGGGACACGTTTTGCACCCACCTGAACGGCCTCCCCCGTGCGGGGGTTGCGGCCGACACGGGAGCCCCGATGTTTTACAGAGAAAGCCCCAAACCCGCGCAGTTCAACACGATCGCCCTGGGACAAGGCCGACGCAATCTCATCAAAGACGGTCGTGACAATCCGCTCGACATCCCTCTGGTAAAGATGGGGATTCTCTTCCGCCAAATAAGCGATCAGTTCGGATTTTGTCATCGTTCAATTTGCCTCCCCGGCAAAAGGTCTGTGACTAATTGGAACGCCTTTTTACTGTCTTATTAGATGTTAGGGTGCCAAAGCGAAATGAGCCCGTCAAGCCTAAGCCGTTCAGAAAACGATGTTTTTCCTACGAAGTCTTCAAGTATTTCGCGCAGTATCCCGTTATCCTGGTGTACCGCAACCTCTACGACAGGCAAGTTTTTTTGGAGATTTTGTTTTGTTTCAAGCCACATGACAGCAGCCGCCTCACCGCCAATAGCATCGATGAGTCCATTGGCCAGCGCCTGGCTACCGGTAAAGATCCGGCCATCTGACACTTTACGCAAACTGGCATCATCCATGTTCCGACGATCTCTCACGAGACCAACAAACATGTCCTGCATGTTCGCGACAACCTCCTGAGAAGCCCGCCGTGCATCGTCCGAAAATGGCTCTAGTGGATTTGGCTGTGCTTTAAGTGGAGAACTTTTAAGGACCTCCGGCTTGATGCCGAGTTTGGTCAAAAGTCCCGTCATATCCGTGGACTGCATTAAGACGCCAATGGAACCGGTGATGGTGGATTGACGCGCGACGATATAATCGGCGCCAAGCGCGATCATATAACCGGCAGATGTGGCAAGTTCCCGCATCACGGCTACAACGGGTTTCTGCTCAGCTACCTCCCGAAGCGCCAGATAAAGGCTCTCTCCACCGGCTACAGTACCTCCCGGAGTGTTGATGGTCACAATCAAGGCTCTCACGTCGGGATCTTCAGCAATACTCTGCAGCAGTTCGAGGCGTCCCCGATCATCGACAATGATTTTGGTCACGTCTAGGGCAGCGATGTGCGCCTGCCCAACGAGAACGTCCAGCCGGCCCAACGCCATAATTAAGACCACCCCGAATGCAGTAATGGCTAGGCCACGCCATAAGGCTCGACTGCGTTTTAGTTTCCGTCGGTCCAGAATTTTAGCGGTATCAAGCGACATGGACCTACCCGCCAACGTAATCTAAAGGGCTGGCGGCGACTGCCTGCCCGGCCGCCATGCCTCGGGCACGGCGGCCACGGGAGTGTGTCTCGTTAGACTTAACGGTCACCGCAATTCCGGTTCCTATTTGCTTGCGGCCTTCTTCTTGGAAGTGGCTTTTTTCTTTGAAGCCGCCTTCTTCTTAGTGGCAGCCTTCTTCTTGGCTGGTGCCGCATCGACTTCCGGGGTCTCCTCCGGCTCTACCGACCTCTCGCTTGCGCCAGCTTCGTCAGTTGCTTCTACTTTCGACGCCTCCTCAACAGCAACGCCAGGCTCACTGGTATCCTGGGAATCGTCCTGGACACTCTTCTCTTTTAACGCCGCACCCAGAATATCACCCAGGGAGGCACCGGAGTCGCTTGATCCAAATTCTGCCATGGCGATTTTTTCTTCTTCCACTTCACGTGATTTGATGGAGAGCGTGATTTTACGAGAGGCCTTATCGAGAGACGTAACCTTGGCATCCACCACTTCCCCCGCGGCGAATCGATCTGGACGCTGTTCGGAGCGGTCGCGTGACAAATCCCCTCGGCGGATAAAACCCTGGATATCCTCCATGACCGTGACTTCAATGCCGTTATCAACAATCTTGGAAACAGTACAAGTGACAATGTCGCCTTTCTTGATCTTATCAAATGTGCCGCTCACTGGATCGTCGGTCAGTTGCTTCACGCCCAGACTGATGCGCTCTTTTTCGATATCGACATCCAGCACTTTTACCTTGATTGTGTCGCCTTTCTTGTAGTCGATGATTACTTCCTCTCCAGCTTTCATCCAATCCAGATCAGAGAGATGTACCATGCCGTCGATCTCTTCCGTCAGCCCGACAAAGAGCCCGAATTCAGTGATATTCTTAATCTCACCCTCGACTTCAGCACCCACCTGGAATTTCTCGGTGAAATCTGACCAGGGGTTGGCCATGCATTGTTTTAGGCCAAGGCTAATGCGCCGTTTGGCTTGATCCACGTCCAGGACCATGACCTCCACTTCCTGGCTGGTCGATACAATTTTGCCCGGATGAACATTTTTCTTGGTCCAGCTCATTTCGGAAACGTGCACCAAACCTTCGATACCTGCTTCCAATTCCACAAATGCTCCATAATCCGTGATATTCGTGACCCGTCCATTCAGTTTGGCGTTGAGCGGATACTTGACCTCGACACCGTCCCAAGGATCCGACTCAAGCTGTTTCATGCCAAGTGAAATGCGATTGTTTTCCTGGTTAAACCGGATCACCTGCACATTAATCGTTTGGCCGACATGCAAAGCCTCGGACGGATGGTTTATGCGCTTCCAGGCAATGTCCGTGACATGCAGGAGGCCGTCGACACCGCCAAGATCCACAAATGCTCCGTAATCAGTGATGTTTTTAACCACTCCTTCGAGAACCTGTCCTTCGCCCAAATTAGACATTAGTTCCGAGCGCTCCTCCGCACGGGTTTCTTCAAGAACTGCCCTACGGGAGACAACAATATTGCCGCGGCTCCGATCCATTTTCAGGATCTGGAACTGCTGCGGATTGCCCATGAGGGGCGCAACATCACGGATTGGACGAATGTCCACTTGGGATCCAGGCAGGAAGGCCACAGCGCCGGACAAATCGACCGTAAAGCCCCCCTTTACACGGCCGAAAATTACACCCGTAACGCGCTCTTCTGCCTCGTAGGCTTTTTCGAGAACCGTCCAGGCTTCTTCCCGACGCGCTTTATCGCGGCTCAGGACAACAGCACCGTCCCGGCCTTCGAAGCGTTCCACAAATACGTCTACGTCATCGCCTGCACTGATTTCAGCTTTTCCGGTCGCATCGGTAAATTCTTTGATCGGTACATTGCCCTCGGATTTAAGGCCGACATCGATCAACACAAAATCATTTTCAACCGCCAACACTTTGCCGGTCACAACTCGGCCCTGGAGCCTCTCTTCTTCGCCGAAAGCCTCCGCCAAGAGGTCAGCAAACACTTCATTCGAGATGGGAGGGTCTTGGTCTTGGGATACACTTGTATCAGCCATTATTATCTTCCTTTACAATTTAGTTTCAGGCCAGCCGGTTGACTCCGACGGTCTTTGAAAAGCCCAATTTTCCGCCACTGAATACCGGTGGAAAACACAACAAGACGCCGGTCCGTAAATGAGATGTTACCCGGACAGGCCGTCTTTATAAGTTCTGCGAATTGATATACTGAAGCGCTGCGGCAAACACCGCGTCCGCGTCCAAGTCGCTCGTGTCGAGCACGAATGCGTCTTTGGCCGGCTCAAGGGGCGCTGCGGATCGAAACATATCCCTGGTGTCACGGTCCTTTATGTCCCGCAGAATGCGGGCATATATAGCTTCAGCACCGCGCGCCTGCAACTCTTTATAACGCCGCGCCGCCCGCACGTCGGCGGACGCCATCAGGAACAGTTTATGGGGGGCGCAGGGGCACACCACGGTCCCGATATCTCGCCCATCAAGAACGGCGCCCGATTTGCCATTTGGCGGACACGCTGCAAAGTCTCGTTGAAATGCAATCAAGACAG
>CAXFCV010000123.1:0-1964 GCA_964000975.1 uncultured Rhodospirillaceae bacterium
ATGTGGTCTTGTTGAGGAACACAGCTATGGGATATGCCCCACGGGAGAATGTAGCCGGTTAATTACGGCCATATTGATCATCGAAACGCTCAATATCGTCTTCACCGAGATAGTCACCTGACTGAACTTCAATAATCTGGAGGGGCTGGCTGCTCTTGTTCTCAAGTCGATGGATGGCTTTAACGGGAATGAACGTTGACTGATTTTTTTCCATCTCGAACACATCCTCGTCGCAGGTAACTGTGGCGTTTCCAGAGACCACTACCCAGTGTTCCGCGCGATGCCGATGTCGCTGGAGGCTGATCCTGGCGCCTGGATTCAACTGAATAAGTTTAACTTGGAAGGCCGGCCCAACCCCCAAAGACTGATACCAGCCCCATGGCCGGTGCACTAAAGAGTGAGACAGTTGCAACTCCGGCGCCGAGACTTTGAGTTGCGCCACCAATTCTTTGACTTGTTGTGCATTGCCCTTTCCAGCCACGAGAACGGCATCGTCGGTAGAAACCACGATGGTATCCTCCAGTCCGGCGGCAGCAACCCATTGCTTATCCGTCCGAATGTAAGAATTTCTTACATTCTCTGTAATTACGTTGCCTTTAAGCACATTGCCGTCGTCGTCCTTATTGGAGATATCCCATAGGGTGTCCCAGGCACCTACGTCGCTCCATCCCATCTCGGCGGGAACGACCGCCGCTTTGTCCGTATGTTCCATTACGGCATAATCAATGGAGATACCCTTAATTTGAGTGAAGGAATCTTGACCGAGACGCATGAAGTCCATATCGGTTTGTCGGGTTTCCAGGGTGGCGCGGCAGAGGGCTAGAACCTCCGGGTTGTGGATTTCTAATTCGGAGAGAAAAGTTGCAGCAGAAAACAGAAACATGCCGCTGTTCCAGGCATAGTTTCCGGCGGCCACATATGCTTCAGCGGTCGCGGCATCAGGTTTTTCGATAAATTGGGCAACCTGGAAGCATCCGGGTGCTGATGCGATCTTTGACCCACTCTCAATGTAACCATAACCCGTCTCCGGCGCGGTAGCCGGTATGCCGAAGGTAACCAGATAGCCTGTTTGGGCGGCAGCTATGGCTCGGTCGATTACCCTCAAAAATTCATCCTGATTTTTGATGATATGATCCGAGGGCAGCAGCAGTATCAACGCGTCCTCATCTGTTTCGGCGATTAATAGGGCGGCGATGGCGGCGGCTGGAGCGGTATTACGGCCCACGGGCTCGAGCATGATGGCGCTGGGATTGACCCCACAATCCCGCAGATGTTCGGCGACGAGAAACCGATTCTCGTTATTACAGATGATGGCTGGTTCGCCGAACCTGTCGCCGCTTACGCGCAATGCTGTTTCCTGGAGTAGGCTCTTTTCCGTCACCAGGGCATGCAGTTGCTTGGGATAGAGTTCACGAGATAGGGGCCACAGTCGGCTACCCACACCGCCGGAGAGAATGACTGGGATGACAAGGGTAGAGTCGCTTGGAGAGGTTTGAGTCATGATTTGTTTTAGCTTGTCCCGCGAGGCCAGACAATCGGGGACATGCACGCCGGTCGCAAAAATTATGACTCTGGCAGATGTCTGAGCGCTTAATCCCTCGGTTCGCACGGAAAGCTTAGGAGCGGAGTAATGTTGACTTGGTTTATGTAAATGCGGCTAAATTGACTACTGCCTTTGGCTACCGGTGATGTTCGCCGATTGGCAATTCTCTCTGTTACTTCGGGAGACCTACGGCTGATTGTGTTATTAAAACATAAAATCCAAGGCGTGATCTCGATTATTGAAACTGCCAATAGTTGTTGACTCTGTCCAATTTTCATCTAGACAAAGCAAGTACGTATTGCATTCGTTTGGTGCTGCTTGATTAACCGATGCGCCGATAAGCGTGGTTCCTCCCAACAATGTGAACGTTCTTTTCGACGCCCGTAGCCCATACAGAGGGAAGGAGCGTCCATCCCAAGTA
>CAXFCV010000124.1:0-1978 GCA_964000975.1 uncultured Rhodospirillaceae bacterium
GGGGCACCAAATACCATCCCGGCTCCAACGTAGGCATGGGGAAGGACCATACGATCTTTGCTTTGACGGAGGGCAAAGTCCGGTTCGAGAAAAAAGGCGGTGGCAAGACCTTTGTTGGCGTGGAGCCAGCCGTCTAAAACTGCGAACATCCATTCCAGCGTGCAAGGGGGAATGGCCGTCCATTCCCCTTTTTTTAATTCTAAGGCTAAGACCTTGTTAAGCACGGATTTGGTAGGACTGGTCCCATGAAATTTTTGGATCAGCAGAAAATTTACGTCAAAAGCGGCGATGGCGGCGCCGGCTGCGTCGGCTTCCGCCGTGAGAAATATGTCGAGTATGGCGGACCCGATGGCGGCGATGGCGGCCGTGGCGGAGACATTATCGTTGAATGTGTCGGCAACCTAAATACCCTGATCGATTTTCGCTACCAGCAACATTTCAAAGCCGAGCGCGGTCAGCAGGGCCAGGGAAAAAACCGGTCCGGTAAGGGCGGCGAGGACTGCCTGTTGACTGTGCCTGTTGGCACTCAGATCTTTGATGGAGAGGGCGATGAGTTGATTGCCGACCTGACAACGCCAGGCCAAAAAATCACCCTCGCCAGGGGTGGTGATGGCGGCTTTGGAAACGCACATTACAAATCAGCTACGAATCAGGCTCCCCGGCGCGCCGACGGAGGATGGCCTGGCGAAGAACGTTGGCTCTGGCTGCGACTCAAACTCATTGCTGATGCCGGACTTATTGGTCTTCCTAATGCTGGCAAATCTACCTTTCTGAGCGCCGTTACAAGGGCCCGCCCAAAAATAGCACACTATCCGTTCACGACGCTACATCCAAACCTCGGGGTCGGCTATGTGGACGGCGACGAGATCATTCTGGCAGATGTGCCGGGTCTCATTGAGGGTGCTCATGAGGGTGCTGGACTCGGCGACCGGTTCCTCGGCCATATAGAACGCTGCGGAGTTCTGCTTCATCTGATTGATGGAACCCACGATGATCCCGCCGGGGCATACCGAACGGTAAGAAATGAGCTCCGAGACTATGGTGCCGCGCTTGATAAAAAAAATGAATTGGTCGCTCTTAACAAGTGTGATGCCCTCAAGGACGAGATGATCAGCGACGCCAAATCTACGCTTGAAAAAGAGTCCGGCAAACCCGTAGCAACGATCTCCGGGATTGCTGGAACCGGGCTGGATCAGATGCTCCGACAGCTCAAAACCGAAGCAGATGTATGGCGCGCGCAGGAAGCCGCTAAGGAGCTGGAAAAGGACGCGACACAGCGAGAGGAAGGAGCGCCATGACCGTCAGTCTCAACCGAGAGCGGATCGCCGCGGCCAAGCGGATCGTCATCAAAATAGGCTCTATCCTCCTGGTGGATGGCGACGGCGGGCGGCTTCGACGGCATTGGTTAGAGGCGCTGGCTGCAGACGTTGCGGCATGGCGTGCCCGAGGCCAAGAGGTCATTCTTGTGTCCTCGGGCGCAGTCGCGCTCGGTCGGAGATATCTCAACTTAAAACAGGGTGAATTGAGGCTAGAGGAAAAACAGGCGGCTGCTGCCGCAGGCATGGTGAGGCTCTCTCACGCCTACCAGGAAACACTTGAGCAGCACAACCTCAATGCCGCTCAGATTCTTTTGACCCTGGACGACAGCGAGGACCGACGCCGTTATCTGAACGCCCGCTCAACGATCAGCACATTGCTAGAAGTCGGAGCTATTCCTCTGATCAATGAAAACGACACGGTGGCCACGGACGAAATCCGTTTTGGTGACAATGACCGACTTGCCGCACGAGTCGCCGCGATGATGAGTGCTGATCTATTGATACTGTTATCCGATATCGACGGACTTTATACCGCAGACCCTTCCAAGGATAGGTCAGCAGAGTTGGTGCCCGAGATCACAGAGATCACAACCGAAACCGAAGCTATGGCCGGCCAAGCTATCGCTTCAGACTCCTCGGGAGGCATGCCTACAAAATTA
>CAXFCV010000125.1:0-6768 GCA_964000975.1 uncultured Rhodospirillaceae bacterium
GCAATCAAACCATGACAGGTTCGAATAAACAGCATGGGTTTCTCTTGCGTTCCCCGGCCTGTCTCTTCTGCGTGATCAAGATAATTCACGCCGGCCGCCCAAATCACCGGTGTATCCGACACTACCGGCAAAAGGGTAACATCAGGAAGGGAGAGATCAGCATTTTTCCCGGCGGCCGCGGCTTCGGCCGCCGCCAGACCGCCTTCGTGGTTCAAAAGGCCCATCATGGTTGTTGGTAAGTTTGGTGCTGCGGCAGAGAGAGACACAAAGTTTGTGTCATCTCTCATTATACCTACACCGGTGCTGCCGTCTTTTTCGTAACTGATTAGCCTCATAGTCTGATCCTTGAATTGCATGGCATGTGATTTGACCCGTTATTGCCAGATCAGATGTCTTCATACAATCAGATTACCCGATCCAGAGCCCCCTTAAGGTACCAGAAGGCCATCAGGATCATCCAGGTGCGCCGATGGCAACGGGTCGCACCGGAGAGCCCGATCCGCCTCTTGATCGCAACGGAAGGATCATCGTGCAGGACGTCCACACCTTATCCTTAACAAGCTTTGCGAGGTTGGCATTTTGAATTTGAAGAATGCCGGAAACCGCTAAATTTTCATGATGTATGGCGAAAGGCAGCCCTGGTGGTGTTCCTCTCGGCGGTCCATGTTTACCCATTAGTTGGCCGTCGAAAACAGGGTCTGTGAAAGGATTGTCGAGTGCCACCAGCACCACAGCCTTTTTTCTTAAATACTGTGCGGCATCGTAGGAAAGACCCGGCCCTTTAGTATAATAGATCTTCTTAGTATCCGGATCCTGCCAATGATCACTCCAACCAGTGTGAATGTACAACACGTCACCTGGTAGCAAGCCACGCCAACCTAGCCCTTGTTTTTTGATCATGGCCTCGATGTCCTGGGCTGTGACAGTTTGGCCAGGCGACATTGACTTCCCGCCGCCCAGATGGCTCTTAGCGTCCAGAAGCACGGCGCTGGTTACGATGGGTGGCACATTTTCCACGCCAAGTTTCAGCAAAGGTGAGTCCGCCGACGGCTTTACATCTTGTTGTTTATAATCGCCATAGTATCGGGCAGTGTTGACGGGAATGTCTCCCTTCCCTTTCCACATCTCCTCCAAGTAAGCGAAATGCCCAAGGGCATCCATTTGAGTTCCCTGCGCTGCTGGTTCTCCACTCTCAATTTGCTCCCCGTTGAATGCATGTTTGGAGAATGGCACACTCGCGGTGGGTCGGTACTTATATTTTAAAGGCACACCAAACGGAGACCCTGGCATGGTGTTCGAACGGACGTGGGATATCTCATAAGATTTTGACTTCGGATTGGTTAGATGGGCGGCGCACCGCATCCACGTGCCTGGGCCCATTGTATTGGCCATGCCTACTTGATCCCCTCGAGGCCATGGCGGTAAAGGCACCATCGTTTTTGACCGATTTACAACGTCTGGATCGCTTTCCGCGATGGCTGGGGGTAGACTGCCGAGGAGTCCAAATATCATAAGTGTTGATAAGGTTATTGAGAGTATAAATCGTCCCTTATTTCGCATAATACGTTCCCATCTGACCTAGTGGTGCGATCCAGTTCTTCTGTGCATAAACAATCATGGGTATTTTCCGCGAGGTGCGCAATTGTAAATTTTTGGATCGAGGCACATTGATGACGCCTCCGAATGTTACAAAGGGCTACACTACCCAGTGCAATGAGGCATAACACGGCTTAGCAACGAAAACCAAAATGAAATTTCCGATGCAAAATAACGCGTTGGCCCACACCTCTCAATTACTTTCCCATGAAAATTTATTTTTCTACGTTCTGGTCCTTAGCGCGCACTAAGGGCATATATTGCCACGCTGACGGCATCTCGCCGACAGTAACTTCTATAAGGGCTGGCCCATCTTTCTTAAACGCATTTTGGATGGCCCCACGTAGACCTGCTGGGCTGTCAACTCGCTGCCCCATGATGCCAAAGGCATCAGCCAATTTCATAAAGTCGGGATTCTGGAGATCAACACCAAGATACTGTTCATTCCAATCTTCCTTCTGGTTCCGCTTCACGTTACCAAAAGCACCATCGTTCATTAGAATAACGACGACTGGAATATTATGCTGCGCGGCCGTTGCAAGTTCCTGTACATTAAACATAAACCCGCCATCCCCCGTAACCGCAACAACCTTTTTATCAGGGTTGGCGACTTGAGCGCCCATGGCCGTCGGCACCACGTAGCCCAGTGTCCCCTGGTAGCCAGCATGAATCAGTGTCCGGGGCTGATAGGTAGGAAATCCAAACCATGCCACATAACCCAACTGAGTGATATCAAAACAGGCAATACCGTCCTCAGGCAATTCATCCCGGATCACCATGTTATAGGAATACTGAGGCTCCAAACTATTGAACCGGTCCATGACGGTCTTCTTGAGCGCAGAGAGTTCTCCTTTGCGGCTCTCCCGTTTACGGTTATGACGTTGGACGCGCTCTGCCAGCATCTTCAGTGACTTCGCGGCCGTAGAGATAATATGCACGTCCGGTGTAGCGATCTGAACGGACTGATCGGCATCTATATCGATGCGGATAAGTTTCTTACCGGCGTGTTGGCCCCAACTGGCTGGCGCCTGGTAGCGAGTCCCAACGGACAACACGACATCAATATTATCCCAATCCTCTTTGGCACACATGAGGTTCTGCGCAAGGTAATGTCGGGAGTCAATGGCCCCATTCCCGTGAGGCGAGGTGCAAACAGGGGCTTGAATCTCCTCCGCAAGATTAAGGAGGCTCTCTTCCGCCCCCCAAATGCCACCTCCGATCATGATGGCCGGATGTTCTGCGTTGCCAAGTAAAGCAGCAGCCTGCTCGATCAAGTCGTCATCAGGCTCGGGATCCATTCCCTCATAAGACGCGATTGGGACCAGCAACTCGACCTCTCCCTGACTGGCCATGATGTCTGGCGCCATCTCCAAGAGAACAGGCTGGACACGGCCAGTGTTCAGCTGTTCGAAAGCCTCACGTACTTTTCCCGGCGCGTCGGAAGGCGTATCGGCCCGTCCGCGCCACTTGGTGACCGACGCTACAGCCCCCGGTTGATCAGCGAGTTCGTGAAGTTGACCAATACCCTGACCGATTAACTTTGAGGGAATTTGTCCGGCCAGACACAGTACAGGTGCACCGCAGGCATAAGCAGTAGATAGCCCGGCAGAGGCGTTTAAAAGGCCCGGCCCGGGAACCACCAAATTGACTCCGACCTTCCCCGTAGACTGGGCATAGCCAAACGCCATATAGGACGTGCCTTGCTCATGGCGTGTGTGAATGACCCGAAGTGAATCGCGGGCTTGGTAGAGCGCGCCAAACATCGGATCTAATTGTGCGCCCGGCAGAGCGAAAATCGTGTCGATACCATTGTTTTGTAATGATTTCGTAAGCGCTTCCGCTCCTGACATTTGTGGCATAGTCTGTTCCCTTTATCCTGCTGTTATGTGCCTAGTTGTCTAGATTCTTGAAATATTCTCTGAGCACCGCGACGACCTCGGGCCGGCTAAACTTCGGAGAGATTTCCTCCTTGTTGGCCAGCATCTCACGTTGACGCGTGCCTGAGATATTGATTCGCTCTTCCGGCCCGTGCGGGCACGTCTTTGCCGTCGCCATGCCATCACATCTAATGCAGTAAAATGTTATGTCGATTTTGAGTGGCTGGGTCACCAAAGCTCCCTCCCAAAGGGTATCAAAAATTTGCTGTGCATCTAAGGGACCGTAATAGTCCCCAACGCCAGCGTGATCGCGGCCAACGATCAGATGGGAACAGCCATAATTTTGCCTGATAAGAGCGTGGAATAATGCTTCTCGAGGTCCAGCATACCGCATTTCTATGGGATAACCCGCCTGAACAGCTGTGCCCTCAGCAAAATAATTCTGGATCAAGGCGTCGATAGCATTCACCCGAACATCTGCCGGAATGTCACCCGGTTTTAACTTCCCTAGAACCTGATGAATGAATACGCCGTCGGTGACATCGATAGCAATCTTGACCAAATGTTCGTGGCTTCGATGCATCGGGTTTCGGGTCTGGAATGCAGTTACCCGACGCCACCCTAAATCTCGAAACATCTTACGGCTCTCTTCCGGCCGCACATAAAGTTCAGAAAACATTGCGGGAAATTTACCCTCGTCAAACACGGTGACTTTTCCCGCCAGGTTGATAGGACCTTGTGCCATTACTTTTTGGACGCCAGGGTGGGCCTTATCCGTGGTGCCAAACACTGCTGTACATTCTGTATCGTGGTTTGGCCGGTATTTTTCTGTTATCGTCATGACCGCCATTGGCAGGTTATCTTCCTCAGTGTCAACGAGAACGACCTCCTGTCCTATTTGAATGCTATCGGCTAGTTCTGACGTCGCGGACAGGGTTATCGGCACCGGCCAGAATACGCCATTCTCCAGTTTCATGTCCTGGCACGCACCCTGCCAATCTAACTCTCCCATAAACCCCTCCAAGGGAGTATAGGCCCCCATAGACAAGAGAAGCAGGTCAGACTTTTCCCGGCTACTCATGGGAACGACTGTTAGGCCGTTTGCGTTATTCTTCAGATCTGCCCGCTTTGAGTTTTCTGCAAGAAGTGGCAACAGGGCATCCCCACCGTGCGGAGCAACGAGATCTATCATTTTTCAAATGTCCGTCAACAATAAGAAGTTTGGCCTGACTATCGTAACCGCAAAGCATAATCAACTGCAGGGTCGTCCGCGTAATTTCGCATTTCTTGGACCGTCTTTAAATTTCGCCACTAAAGTTTTGAATAAACGCCTAAAACAGATTGAATAGAGGGTTTGGGCGATCAAAGTCTATTCTGCTGACCCATTAGCGCCAGAAAATTAGCTTCAGATCCAGATCGCAAAAGCATTACGGCACACCCGAGCACTCTATCCTTGGCATCCCCTCCTGCCGCTGGACAATTTTTATCTTCTAGGTGATGGCGGGCCTGCTGGCCGCCACCTTTGGCACTTGCATTGAGGGCATTCGGCAAGTCAGACTCTCTGCCGCCCTTAGCATTCGGTGAACCATCCGTAATATGGATATCAGGAAAAACACCAGCTCCTTGAATGGTCCGGCCTGACGGCAAGTAGTAAAGCGCTGTGGTTAATCGCAAAGCACCGTCCCAATCCAATGGAGCAATCGTCTGCACGGAACCTTTGCCGAAGGACTGCGCCCCCATGACTACGGCCCGCCGATGATCTTGAAGTGCGCCCGCCACGATCTCTGAGGCAGAGGCAGATCCTCTATTAATCAGAACCACCATCGGGAGACCACCGGACAAGTCTCCGCGGTTAGCCGAGAAACCCCGCGTGTCCCCGGACCTGTTGCGGACAGATACGATCTCGCCATGTTCTAAAAAAGCATCCGCAACCGCCACGGATTGATTGAGTAAACCTCCTGGATTATTCCGGAGGTCAAGAACAAGTCCCCTGATTCGGTTATCAGTCTGGGACCTTATTTCCTGAATCGCACGTTCCAGCGCATTTTCCGATGACGAGATAAAATGCGTCACCCGCACGACACCCACATCTCCCTCGAACCGCCACTTTACAGGCTGAATTTGAATTATTGCCCGGGTGATGGCTACGTCAAACGTGCTACGACCCTCCCGTTGTATGGATAACCGAACATCGGTTCCCTGTTTACCCCGAAGCCGGCGCACGGCGCCCCGAAGCCCCATGCCTCGGATCGGATCGCCATCAACATGGGTAATCAGATCGCCAGCCTTTAGTCCCGCCCGATAAGCCGGAGTATCCGCGATTGGTGCAATAATCCGGATCAATTTAAGCTCTTGATCCATATTAATTTCAATGCCCAAGCCCCCAAATTCCCCGGACGTGACAACCTTAGAATCCTTGAATTCTTCCGGATTGAGATAACTGGAATGGGGATCCAGGGTTCCCGTCATCGAGTCTAGTGCTGCTTCCGCTACGGCAGCAGATGGTAACGCCCCGGGATGACCCTCCATGTTTTGGATTCCAGTGATAGCCGCGGCAAGCAGCTTTTGATCATTGATCCGATGAACATAGTCCGTACGGATACGATCAAAAGCATCTGAAAAATGTCTCAACTGTCGGGTCCGTCCACCGTCGTCAGAGGCGTATTCATTGTATACCTCCTGAAAACGCCGAAAATCGGAGGATTTCTCGTGTGCCCGAGAAAACCCAACGTCAATACTGGTGAAGACCCGTGCAATGGACCTGCCGCTTGAGCACCCAGCTAAAGAATTAGAGAGCGCGACAAACGAGACGATGACTAAGGTAGCCAGCATAATCTGCCGTGTGAAAGGCCAATTTGGACGATTAGAGTTCAACGCAACTCACCCTTTCTTCCAGATCCGTTAAGTTAACCGTCAGACCCTATTTGGGCAATCAACTAGTATTGAAATCACAAAGCCTTATCATTGTCTAATTGCCACGTGTCTGACGATAAACGCTCACATAGTGGTCGTAAATAACTCTCACAGCGGAGGCGCTGTAGGATTGTGCACGTAATCGGGCGGACATTTCCTCAAGCCTGATCTGCTCGCTAGAGCGGCGGTAGAAACGCCCGCTGGACCCGGTCATTGAGAGGCAGATTTGCCACTATTTTTAATTAATTTGTGCTTCGGATCACACGCCCCAGCGTTTCTACCAATTGATCGATATGGGTTCTCTCAGCAATCATGGCGGGCGCGAGGGCAAGGATATCTCCTGTGACCCGTGACAGAATTCCTTGCTCAAAACACCCCCTAA
>CAXFCV010000126.1:0-2849 GCA_964000975.1 uncultured Rhodospirillaceae bacterium
CTTCCTTGATCAACCGGCGAGCTAACGTTGTCTTTCCCGACCCCAGGAAGCCAAAAAGAAAGTTCAACCGCATTTTAACCTCCTCTGGTCACCGCGTTTTGTGGCGCGTCTTCAGCCTGTTTGCCCACCGGGGTGTCGGGACCAAGAAAAGTCATCGCATCGACAAATATATCCTGAAACTCTGGCCTAGCCGCCAAGGCGACATGCTCCATTTTCTGCGCAAGATCAAAGGCTCTATTTCGCTCGGTCTCAGAAAGCAGGGCCATCTGGGCACCCATTAAAGCGGCGTTGCCGGAATACGTTATTTTTTCAAGCGGCAGGTTCGGAATTAGCCGTATCCTCACAGCACTCTCTATATTAATATAATTCCCAAACCCTCCACACATCATGACCTCTTCCAGATCTTCATCACTTACATTCATTACCTGCTGAAGCATTACAATCCCGGAGTAAATGGCACTTTTCGCCAACTGAACCTGTCGAATATCCGCTTGAGTGAGCGCTATGGGCTCTTCTTTTCCCGATTTCTCAGTATCTACGAGGATAAATTCACACCCATGAGATGTATCAGCCAATCGGTTCCTTAATGCTTCCGGGAGAGTTTCACGACCCTTACGGCGAAGTCGGCCAGAAACCTCTAGCACCTCGGCATATGCCAATTTTGCGCAAGCGTCGATCAGCCCCGACCCACAAATTCCCACTGCAGGTGTGTCGCCAATTATAGTACAAGAAACATCCTCTTCTATAACAACCTTCTCAATAGCACCCAAGGCGCCTCGCATGCCGTGGCGAATCTGCGCACCTTCAAGTGCAGGTCCTGCCGGAGCCGAACAAACCATAAGGCCATCTTTTGAGCCCATGACGACCTCGCCATTCGTGCCAATATCGACAAGGGTTCGCATTTCATCACTGTCGTATATTCGCGTTGCTAGCACACAAGCCATCGTATCAGCGCCCACAAAACCAGCAACAATTGGCAGAAAGCAGACTTGAGCATTTATTGCCCGCTTCAACGGCAAGTCCCTCGCCGGAACAGTTAGGGCATCCCGGATAACCGGTGCGTATGGCGCCAAGCCTACGTAGGTTACGTCGACACCAAGCAATATATGATGCATACACGTGTTGCCAACAACGACGATCTTATAGATATGGGATGGTTCTATCTTGGCTTTCTGACAAGCGTCTTTGACAAAATCGTTAATAGCATTCAGTGCTTTCCCTCTCAGGGTTGCAAGCTTTTTCGTATCAAACTGTGCATAGGCGATTCGGGACATCAAATCACCCCCGTAGACTGCCTGAGGATTAACACCTCCTACATCCGCCAACGTTTCGCCAGTCTCTAGATTAATGAGGCTCCCAACAATGCTCGTGGTCCCGATATCAAAGGCCATCCCATACTTATGTTCCGATGTATCTCCGGCCTCGACGTCAATGACCCGGTCATTAAATGTGGTTAGGGTCATCTCCCCACTTTTTTCCCTGATCACCCCGGGGATCCGGCGCAACACCTCTAAAGATACATCACGGTTTACAGAGCCAGGCAAGACTGAGAGTGTCTCTTCCCAATCGGACGTCTGATGGTGCTCTTCAGTCGGCGTCGTCGCTTTAACGACATATTTTTCAACACCACAATCAAGAACAAACCGCGAATCATCCAATACGGACGTTTCAGATGACAGAATTTTATGACCGACTTCCGCCTTGGGAGATAATGCCATAACCGTAGCATCGCCAATCAATTTTGTCTGGCACGCCAAGCGAAAGTTTTCTCGGACTTCCTCATGACCCAGCTGGACTGTGTCCTGAATTGTCGGCGGAGGGACTTCGCCCTGTAAAATCTTAACGCGACAAGTCCTGCAACGTCCGCGCGCTCCGCATGTCGCCTCAATATTAACACCGGCAGCATGGCCAGCATCTAACAAGGTTTGGCCTCTCTCAATCGCAGCCGAGCGCTCTTGCGACCGATCTTCTGCATCTAAATATGTGACCGTGACAGTTTTGGCCATTTAGGCCCAGGCCTCTCTCGGTTTTTCCACCAAATCAAGGGCAAGTCGAACCGCCTGAACAGCATCCACACCCCATCCATCGGCTCCACATTGATCGGCCCAATCTTGGGTAGTTGGAGCACCACCAACAAGAATATGTACCTTGTCTCGGTGACCCGCCTTCTGAAATTCCTCAATGGTCACCTGCTGATAATAGACCGTCGTCGACAACAGTGCGGAAAACCCGACGAGGTCGGCTTTTTCCGCCTCGGCAGTTTCGATAAATTTATCAGGATGAACATCCGTGCCAAGGTTAATCACATTAAACCCAGCATTCTCCAGCATAATAGTGACGATTGACTGCCCAATGTCATGCATATCGCCAAGTACGGTGCCCATCACAAAGGTACCAACCGGTTTAACCGAATTCGCGGCTACTAGTGGCCGAATGAGTGCCAACCCTGCTTTCATAGCACGAGCCGTGATTAGCATTTCAGGGATGAAAATAATTTGCTCGGTAAAGCGGTCACCCTGAATATTAAAGCCCGGGAACAGGCCATCATCCAAGATAACTCGAGGGTCTATATCAGCAGCAATCGCTTCTTCGACGCGAGAGTGCGTATATTCGTGATCACCCGTCTCAACAGCTTCCCATAAGGTCTGCCACTCCCACCCATCGGGGACCCGCTCTTCCCAGCCCTCGGGGATTTTTAGTTCTGGTTCAGACATATTATTAGGTCTCCTATTTTAAGTATTGTTTTAATCGAGTGGATACCGACCGTAGGTGCTGAAGTCCCGCTGCGCCTCAAGCATGGTATATATATTTTGCACCGGAACATCCGCTAGGACGTAGTGCGATGGTGA
>CAXFCV010000127.1:0-6322 GCA_964000975.1 uncultured Rhodospirillaceae bacterium
AAAGGAGAACGTCCCTGCCTCACCAACGCCGGTAGGGCACGCATTAGGCCTGTCATTGCCCAGGCCATTCCTAGCGCTTCAGCTTCAGGCGCGAGTGCGTTACCGCGTCCTAGAATTTCCAATTGTAACAAGTTCAAGGCAGATGAAGTACCGTGAGCATAGGATTGCAGCGCATCCATGTTCAGCGGCGGTTGATCGGAGAGGTCTAACAGCCTCGCTTCGATGAGCTTGACAAAGTAACTCTTGGAGAGATTGCGCGACCGAATCACGTCCGGGAGATGTTCAAGCACGTAGTGACCGCTGACAACTCTCCGTGAATCGTCATAGATGCCTTCAATGGCATCACGCCACCACTGCAGTCGCATCTCTCCAATGAGCGGCTCCGTTACCATTTCCCGAGTTCGGGCGAGCTCCACATTAAAAGCCAGCAAGGTAAAAATATCCTCTCGGCAAGCCTCCGGTGCAAATAGCGTACAGATAAACCGGTCCCAGTCATGGCGCCGGACTTCAATGGCGGAGAGTGATAGAGGCTTGCTCATAAGCTTTTCTGCCATTAATTATAGGGGGGGGTCAGCCCTTTTGACAATAACCCGATTACTGGCCTGCGTACGACACGCACAAAATATACCGAGGGAGATATCGTGCCGTCCTCTGACCATCACGTCCATATTATCGGTGCCGGTATGGCCGGGCTGTCCGCAGCCGTGCGCTGTGCAGAGAGAGGGCTGCGCGTCAGCCTCTACGACTCGGCAAGTCAGGCGGGCGGGCGGTGCCGGTCATTCCATGACCCGGTGCTAGATCGGATAATTGATAACGGAAACCACCTGCTCCTGGGCGGCAATCCATATGTATTCGATTATCTAGCCACTATTGGTGCAAGCCGATTGGTGACGCCGGCACCTGATCGCTTTCCTTTCATCGATTTAACATCCGGAGAAGACTGGACATTGCGCCCCGGCAGCGCGAAACTCCCGCTTTGGTTGTTTTTGCCTGGCCGGCGAATTCCAGGCACCCGCATCCGTGATTACCTGGTCCTGAAAAAACTCTCATCTGCCAAAGACCAAGATATCCTGACAGACTATGTCGATCCGACCAGTATCATGTTCGAACGATTCTGGGACCCTTTGTGCGCCGCTGTACTTAATACAGACGCTCACGAAGGCTCGGCCAAACTTATCGGTCGGATGCTGGATATGACACTTCTCAAAGGGCCGGCTTTTGCCCGCCCCTTCCTGACGCCACTTGGCCTTTCCGCCTCCTTGGTAGATCCGGCGCTGGCTTATTTGCGGCAACGGGAGGTACATGTGGAATTTGGCACCCGTGTTACATCTTTGGGCCTGCGAGAGAACCGAGCGACCCATCTAGAGATTGGGCACAAAACGATAGACCTCTCCCCAACGGATCACCTCATTCTTTGCTTACCTCCCAATCAGATTCAATCTCTGGTCCCGCAAGTTCAGGTTCCGACATTAACCCGACCCATCTTAAACGTTCATTTCGGCCTGGATGAAGAATACCGGCTTCCCCGAAATGAGGCATTTGTTGGAGTCATCAACGGCATAAGCCAGTGGATTTTTCGACGGGAAACAACGCTCTCAGTAACGGTAAGCAGGGCTACTGCCTTAATGGACAAAGAGGCTGATAAATTATCTGATCAAATCTGGAGAGAAGTCGCATCCGCCATCGGTCGGCCGAATATTTCCCGCCCGCCTTACCGCTTGATAAAGGAGAAGCGCGCGACCATATGCCAGACCCCCGCACAAATTGCCCTCCGGCCTGATTCGGTGACAAGATGGAAAAATCTCTTTTTGGCAGGTGACTGGACAAATACGGGTCTACCGGCAACAATCGAGGGGGCTGTCAAGTCAGGCCAAGTCGCTGCAAAAAATCTCTTAAATTCTTTAACTTATAGTTAGCGGCCATTGACGTCCATAAAAGCTGTTTAACGCTGCTCCAATAAATTTTTGCTTCGCTGTACATATTGCTCGTGATTCAATTAAGATGTGGTCCGTTAAACAATAGTACATTCATAAATTTTATAGGGTAAAAGGAAGACAAATGGTAAATCCTCTAGATTCGCTCACAGGAACCGTCGTACTTGGTCTTGTCATAACTGTCGTCATGGTGTTGTTCGTCAACGCGATTGGCGCTTAAGGAAGCTGGAAAGGAGACAGGATTATGGAATTCGGTTACGATTTTTGGCTATTCGTTGTTCGCTGGTTGCACGTACTTAGTGGTGTAATGTGGATTGGCCTACTTTGGTACTTCAACTTTGTACAAACGCCAACGGTTCCGACTATTCCGGAAGACCTGCGGCCTGCTATTCCAAAACACATTATGCCGGTGGCATTATTTTGGTTCCGTTGGGCGGCGGTCTCAACTGTCGTCTGGGGCTTAATCTTGGCTTGGATGAACGGGTATCTCGCTCCGTCATTAGCTATCGGCCTTACCGACAATGTTGCCAAACATGCCATGATCGGTATCGGTATGTGGATGGGCTTAATTATGGCGTTCAACGTCTGGTTCATTATCTGGCCAAACCAGCAGAAGGTCATCGGGCTCGTAGAAGCCAGTGCAGAAGAAAAGCCGAAGGCAGCACGGGCTGCAGCTCTGGCATCGCGAACCAACACGATGCTCTCAATACCCATGCTTTACGCCATGGTATCGGCCCAGAACCTATATTAAATTAAACTGAGAGAAACTGTAAAACGGGGTCTTCGGACCCCGTTTTTTTCGCTATTGTGGCAAATTTTAGGCTGGCCAGCAGCAAGCAAGACGAGAGCTGGTTTGTCTACAACAACTCGTACAGCAAGCCGCTCAGTTCAGCCATGCGGTGGGCAGCGGTGTGATGCGCCAGAAAACGGCGATACCCCGCCTCGGCAATGGGAACAGCCTCGTTAGGATAGGCACTAAATCGATCCAAGATATCAGGGAGCGCGTCTAATGACTCGAAATATACGATTTCTTCATCTGGCTCGTAGAGCGCAAGTGAGTCTTCCCGCCAATCGGTAACGCAGAGGGATCCGCTGGCGGTTGTCTGAAAAACCCTGTGATGACAGGATCGAGGCCAGGGCGTAACGTTGAGGTTTACGGTGGCTGCGCAAAAGACCGGGGACAAGTCATACCAGTCACGGCCTTCATGCATGATGATATTTTGCCGGCTCGAGATTGCCGAACCGATCCCGGTGATATGCAACGTCCGCTCACCGACGGCATGGATGACGAACTCACGCATCATAGCCTTTTGTTCGAAATACATGGCATGGGATATTTTATTGAAAGAGTCGGTTTCGGCACTCCAAATGGCTCCGATTGCCTCAAAGACATCGACGTGATCGCCGGTATCACTGACCTTCTGCATCACTCTGTCAGCTAACGCATGCATGTCGGGAGACCAACCCCGCCGCCATTTTTTTCGTTCTGCGGCCACGGAATTGACCGTGGCGGCAAAGCTGAAGTCACAAACATGTAACGGATCGGGGGTAACGGGTCTGAAAATTTCTGGATCAATATGCCACGGTGGTAGATAAAACAGGTTCTGATAGCCCAGCCCTGCCATTTGCTCAATCACGAGCGTATCGGCGATGAACAGGCCCTTATGTTTAGATGCGTCGAGGCGCTGCAGCAGGTAGACATGTTTTATGGGATTATCAGTCCACAAGCTAACATAGGGTAGCCCCATCTCATCCATCCAGAAGGGACCCTCTGAACTCAACAAAAAATTCTGCAAGCTATTTCCCCAGAGAACAGCCACATCAAAGTCAAGACGAGAGACAATTTTCCGGTAATTCTCTTCCGAAAGGATGTCATCCACGTAAACAACCTCGTGACCCATATCTGCGAGAGCCTGAAGCGCCGGCGCACGCTGTCCATCCCATTGGCTTCTGAGAAGAGAGAGAATACGGAGCGGACGAGGTAGAGAGTTGCCGGTTCTATTGGGAATTAAACGCATATATCTTCGCCTATATTCCAATACGCCAGTCTTTTTCCGACCGGTCAGAGTCCATCTGATAGGCGATTAATGCTGGATGATCGTAACACTGATCAAGGTCGAGATAATTACCCCTTAAGACCCAACGTCGGAAATCCGGATCGTCGATAAAATGGTGAAGGTGATTTCGTATCCCAGTAGCCAGACCATCCATAACGGCCTGCTTCAGATCATCCGGTGCGACGTCCCAATCCCGAAAATAGCGCCGTGCAATGTTCCCAATTTCAATATCTGTGGGATCTGGATACTCCGCACCGGACTGGCGGAGTGTCTGAAAAGACCGAGCATAGCCTGTAGTTTCAAATTTTTTCGTCACTGCAGCCAGGGTGAGGCGCTCAGGAGGAATGATGTGCTTTACGGATGCTTTTGGGTGATAGGCTGCCGTGTTGCCACCTGCAGCAATTGCCCTTCCCACAAAGATCTCTCCGTCACCATGGAAATGAAGAAGATCACCTGGCATCGCACATGGATGAAATCCGCCAACCTTCATTATTAGGCTTCGACGCGCCGAGAAATTACTTCCCCATACGAAATTGGATGGTATTTCGCGAGCGCTCGAACCACAATCGAGCAAACCGAGGAACGGTAGCGTCATGCCGCCGTGGTCTCCCAGCTCCATGTGATCCAGCCACGCGGGTCGATCTGCCTCAAACTCAAGACCAATGGGTCCCGTGGCTAATCCAACATTTGAGTCCTCATAGCTGGTGGCCAAGCCGGCAAGCCACGTAGTCTCCGGCCGGACGTCATCATCGATAAAGCAGACAATCCTGCCCTCTGCGACCCGCAACGCCCGATGCCAGCCAACCAGCTGACCGGGTCGAGGGTCGTAGAGATAGCGGAAATTCCTAAAATCACCAGCCATTCCCTCTGCAACATCACGGGTACTATCTGTTGATCCATTGTCCGCAACAATGACCTCATAACGATCGGACGAATAGGACTGTGCAGTGAGAGACTTTAAAGTCTCTTTGAGGCTGTAGGCCCTATTCCGCGTAACAATGGTCACGGTAAAGTCCATGCTTATAGTCTCCCCCCTGCGACTAATTTATCAGCTATCTCCCGTATCCAGCCTGACAGACGGCCCCGATGTTTGCGCATCGCGGATTTGGTATTGTCGGAGATATTCAAGGGTTGACCATTTGCATCAGAAGTTCGGGCAAAGAAAAGAATGCATTTTTTCAACACGTCGATCGCGGAATCATCTCGTCCCAAAACTAAAGCGGCTGACATGCCCTCTCCCCCATAGCGAAGCAGCAGGGGCGGATATAGATTAATAGCTGTGAAAAAAGACCTCAACAATGCCTCCTCACGATCGCCGACGTTAGCGAGCGCCTCCACCATGAGCCCATGGGCGGCAAAATTACCTCTATCCAAGACAACTGCTCTCTCGAGGTTGTTTAAGGCGCGCGCAGGCTGATCGTGGAGGAGGTGTGCCGCGGCCAGATAGGTGTGAGCCCCGCTAACCAAAGCATCTAGAATCCGCATAATCACCGCGGGCTGTTGGAGCGCCTCGACAGAAAGCCGGTAATAATCTGTGTAATTGAACATATCTGAAAGAATGCGCACCCGATGACTAAGAAGACCATCGACTGACGCCTGAAACGTAAGGTTTTGATGATTTTCGATTAAGTGACCAAAAACGTTACGGGCTTCCTTCTGAACGCCAAATATCCACAGGGCTCGAGCCAAATTAAAGGCCATTGCGGCATTTTTAGGATATTGCCGTACACCCTCTCTAAATAACTGAAGTGACAGCTGCGCCAGCTTTTGATTGTCCTGCGAGAGGATTGCCCCATAAAAACCCGCACTGCCTGCCGCGTTAAAATGAGCCGCCGTTTCAGGCGCTCTCATGTTAAGGGTCATTATGCGTGTGTAAACGGCGATGCCCTCGCTTTCCTGATAACCGCGCTGCTCGACAGGTGTATGCAATTGTGCAGAGGGTAGCGACCGATGACCCATCCCAAGCGAAACATGGAACAAACAGAATTTCAAAAAACGCTCTTCCCGGGCGGGTGAAGGCCAAAACAAATCATCTATGGGATACGGCTCACCAACCCTGGACTTCCCAGTAAGCAGATCCGGGTCCAGAGCCTCCGCTCCGATGACCTGATAAGCCTCTGCTGCGGGTCCTAAAAAGTCGCGACAGATGCCGGTCTCTGGCGATAGCGCAACCACACCCTGACTTAAGACCTCCACAGCTCGTGTTTGAAGGCCGCCGCCATAGCGCCAGAATAGCGGTACTGCACGAGACTGCCTCAGTTTTCGCGCAAATTCGGCTTCGGGAAAATAGCCTTCCACGATAGACACCCTGATATCCTCTCGGTTCAAGGT
>CAXFCV010000128.1:0-1688 GCA_964000975.1 uncultured Rhodospirillaceae bacterium
ATCATTGTCGTGGTCAGAAAGGTATCACACTGAGCTTCCGGGCGTCGATGGGGTGATTACAGATGTGGCTGGCTCTGTATCACCAGCCGGACAGCACGTTTACAGCCCGTCCATCACGTCTTGCGCCCATCGGAAAGCCGACAGCGCAGCTGGCACACCGGCGTAGATAGAGACTTGAAATAAAACCTCTTTAATTTCGTCCGACGTCGCCCCATTATTTAGCGCCCCTTTGACATGCAATTTGAACTCGCTTTCCCGGTTCAGGGCCGCAAGCATGGCGAGGTTCAGCAAGCTACGGGTCTTTTTCTCGAGACCTGGACGGTTCCAAACATCACCCCACGCATATCTGGTGATGAAGGCCATAAATTCTTCGTTGAATTCTGTGGTTCCTGCATCGGACCGATCAACATGAGAATCTCCAAGTACTTCCCGCCGTCGGGCGTCTCCCCTCTCAAACGTGTCATCTGTCATCGAGACGCCCTAGCTTTTTAAATAGTCCAAAACAATTTTGCCAAACTCTTCTGGCTTCTCTGCGCAAGATAAATGCGACACACCAGGGATCACGGTGAGTTCGGCCCTAGGGATACGATCGACAATGATCTCAGAATGGGAGACAGGTGTCGCGAAATCAACTTCCCCCGCGATCACTAACACATCATTCGAAATCTGGCCGAGCTGATCTGTAAGCGACATATCCCGAACGGCTGCAATACATCCGCAGTAGCCCTCCGCGTCACAGTCCAGCAGCATGGCACGTACCATTTCTACCGCACCACCTCCAGTAGACCGGTACTCCTCGGAGAGAAAACGCTCAACGCCGGCTTCCTCAATTGCGGCCATTCCACCGTTTTTGATTGCCTCGATCCGTGCAGTCCATGGCTCTGGGGAGCCTACATCAGAGGAAGTGTTACAAATAACCAATTTTTTGACGCGGTCAGGCGCATGAAGCCCCAACCACATACCCACCATACCTCCCATGGAAAGACCACAGAATTGCGCGGTGGGAATGTCCAAATAATCCATGAGCGCGAGTGCATCGCCGGCGATATCATTCATTGTGTATTCCCCGGCCGGAGAAGACGATCCACCATGGCCACGGTTGTTATAACGAAGAACTCGGAAGTGCTCTGTAAATGCGGGAATTAGCGGCTCCCACATCCTCATATCTGTCGTAAGAGAATTAGAAAGAACAAGCACAGGTTTCGTCTCAGCACCGTCCCATTGATATACAAGTGTCGCTCCATTTACGGTTGCCGATGGCATTATCGCCTCCTCATTATTTTTATAGAGTTTCGCACATTCTGACACGATCAACGTCAAACGTCGCCAATCACATCTGCCGACGATTTCAGCGTGCGGCGTCCGTGTTTTCTAAAATCAAATGACCAACGGCGGTATTGGACGCAGGCACGTGATAAAATCTGTGAACCTGCTCGACCCTGGCATTTAACGCTCCCCGCATAACAAACCACATCACTAATTCGACCCCTTCGGACCCGGCTTCTCGCATATAGTCAATATGCGGCATCTGGGCGAGGTTCTCTGGGTCGCTGACCAATTTATCCAAGAAATTAGCATCAAATTCCTTGTTAATGAGGCCCGCTCTTGGGCCTTGAAGCTGATGACTCATGCCGCCGGTTCCCCAGATCTGAACGTTAAGATCTTCATCGAAGGATTCAACCGCGCGG
>CAXFCV010000129.1:0-1578 GCA_964000975.1 uncultured Rhodospirillaceae bacterium
AATTATGATTTCGGGTAACTCCAGGGATAACAGCCACCATATTGCGACAGCGAGAACTACCAATCCCTCGGCGGAAAGACGCGACACCAACCGCTTCCAGATTGGCATTTGGGGCGTTTCGCGGCGGGCGTCAACCTGCTCCATGATGCCTCGCAAGATGTGCCTGGATGGGGGAAAAAATCCATCGGTCGGTGGAATAGACAAAGGCTATAATTACCAGAATAACAGCCAAAACGAGTGGCATGTCAAAATCCTGACGGGCCAAGTTTAGCATATATCCGAGACCAGTGTTTCCACCGAACAATTCAGCTGTAAGGGCCACCTTCCATGCAACGCCGAAACTAATTCGGATGGTGGCGAAGATAAAAGGATAGAGTGATGGCAAGATCACGAGACGGAACCGCCTCCAGCCCGACCGGGTGAAACTGACCGACATTTCGATCCGTTCTTTGTCCAGGTTGATCAGTGCTTCGCGCATATTGATGATAGCGAATGGGATTAGCACCATGGAGATAACAAACACCACGGTAACATCCGAGATGCCGAACCAAATGATGGCGAGGAAAGTCCAGCCAATGCCAGAAAAAGAATTTAAAAAGGGGCTCAATCGGCCATGCACCATGATGTCGAACACGTCCAGATAATGCGCAGAAAAGGCCAAAAATGAACCGATGAAAAAAGAGATAATGACCGCGGATATAATATGCGCGAAGGAATAGAACATGTGGCCGACTTCATGGATGTCGGTAAACATTAGGCCGAGACGTGAGGCCACAGCCCACGGGCCCGGCATCACATAGCTCTCGACCAGCGAGCTATAGAGAAACCAGGTGGCAAGAAATCCGAGAATAAAAAGATGCCCGGCTAGGCGCGCTTTGCGCCTAGCCGGGATCGCAAATAGACGCGACACTAATCTTATTCACTATTCCTTGATGGCATCCCGCCAAATGGCTTTTTCAACATCCGGGACCTTCTTTAAGATGCCCATATCCTTGGATTGGCTCCACACTAGCGTCATGGCTTTCTTATCTTCTGCGCTGACCGCACCCGGAAAATAGGAGTAGTCGTTGATCCATGCCTTAAAGTAACCCGGCTCGATCTTCGCCGTATTTTTGGCGATGGCCGCACCCACCTTGTCTGCATTCGCAACCGCGTATTTAACGGACTCATGCATCATGCGATTGAATTCACGAAAGGCATCGGGACGGGCCTTGAGCTTGTCAGGGTAGGTCACGTTCACTGCAGACAGGCTATCCACCCCAAACATCTCCTTAATGTCCTTATTGGTCCAGGCTAGTACGCGGTAATTTCCGGTTTTACGGGCAGAATAGGCCTGGGCATGAATCAAAGTCGCGGCATCCACGCGACCGGTTTCTAGGGCTGACAGCAAGGCTGGTGCTGGAATTTGAACCCAAGAGAAGTCGCCGCCCTTATAAGATACATTTACATTATATTTTTTTGCCAACGCTATACGGATCCACGTGGTGCCTGTGGCGCGAAGGGAGTAACTGCCGATTTTTTTTCCTTTAAGGTCAGCAAGGGTTTTGTAGGGGCTGTCCTTCTTCACCCAAATCCCTG
>CAXFCV010000130.1:0-2087 GCA_964000975.1 uncultured Rhodospirillaceae bacterium
GATAGGTTACTTCGGCTATCCTAAGCCCATCGTTGAAGGCATCGATCGTCTGGCCCAACTCTAGCGTCGACACGCCGTTATCCCGAAGTTTAAGACGGTTTGGTGTTAACCGGATCTCTGGCTCGCCCAAGGATAAGCCGGGGCGCGGACGAATTCGATTACCTTGACGAGGCGGAAACTGTCCAAGCAGCCGGAAAAAAGTTGTTTGCGCAATACGGTAATTTGTCTCTAGATCAGGCCCTGTAACATCCACACTTATAGCTCTACCAGACCCGATGGATCGGCCCCAGAGAGAGGGTTGGAAAACAAAAGCAAATGTACCCGGCTCCTCCCGTGCTGGTGTTTGCAGCAGGGGAATCAACTCGTTTGCCTTAGAGTTGTCGACATGAGTTCCGGCGATAAAGGCGCGACCGCGGAGCGCGACATAGAGGAAACGTTCGATTTTTTTCTCAACATCGCCCGAAACTCTCTCGATGGCCTTTTCACCTCGGTCCATGGTTTCAGACCAAAATTCGCGAGTCTTTTCTTGCACACGCGTCATAATTTCGTCCATTGTTTTCAAATTGTAGCCGGCTGGGGGCTGAACAAAGCCGATAGCCAGATTGCGGTTACCTGTCGGGAGGTAATCTAGTTTGGGTAGTGCAACCCAGGCAAATAATCCAGCGCCAAAAGTCATCAAACATACCAGCCCGAAGGCTTGGGCTTTCCGGTTCACCATGTAGGCTGCAAAGGAAACCCAAAATGCGGTGAACGTTGTAGCAAAGGTATCGATTAGCGGGAGTCGGAGACCGGCATGCTCACCAAGAGCGGTATTTGTAAAAACTCTATTGGAGAGGGCTGGGATCAGAGTGACAGACACAAATAGTGAAAGTATGACCGACACCGAGATCGCTACCCCGATATCCCGGAAGAGCTGCCCTGCTTCTAACTCCATGAAAAGTATTGGGATGAACACCATTACTGTGGTCAGGGATGAGACCAGCACTGCGGGCCAAACCTGTTGTGTACCTTGGTAGGCAGCTTCGGCAGAGCTCATACCCTGTTGGCGTAGACGGAAAATGTTCTCTAGAACAACGATAGCAGCATCAACTACCATGCCTACCGCGAAAGCTATCCCTGCCAGACTTACTACATTTAAAGATCGTCCCAAAGCGGCCATGGCAACGAAGGTTCCAATCACCGAAACGGGGATAGCTGCTCCGATAACGATTGTTGGTCGCCAGGAGCGCAGAAAGAGTAGCAAAATAATGATCGCCAAAGTGCCTCCAACCCAAATATTCTGAACCACAAGATCGATGGAGGACTTGATGTAATCCGTTTCATCGTAGACCTGACGCATCCGCAGCCCAGCTTGCAGCACGGGGCCCTCCGCCAGGTCTCGTGCGACAGCTCGTACTTCTTCCATGGTCTCCAAAACGTTGGCACCTTGTTCGCGGTTCAGGTTGAACGCCATAGCGTCCCGCCCATTTACTTTTGCTCGCGCGAACCGCTCCTTATACGACAGCTGAACGCGGGCGATGTCGGCTAAAGTGACACGGCCTACGCTTCCATTTTCCCCCTCACTTCGGAGCAGAATATTTCGGATTTGGTCGGTGTTAGTTAGCTCACCGTCAGTTCTGACAATGTAGCGTCTTTTGCCCTCATTAACGTCACCGCCTGTGATAGAGGCATTTTCAGCCCGCAGTCGGTTGACCAACTCCGGGACGGTCATCTTGTAGAGCGCCATTTTGTCCGGGTCTACAATCACTTGGATTTCACGTTCGGTCTCTCCAAAGAGGTTCACTCCACTGACACCTGGTATGCGCTCGAAACGTGCTCGTATCACATCTCTCAGGAAGTCTCCGTAGGTAGCCATTTCTCGCTCATTACCATCCATACGGATCAGAGAGAACCACGCTATTGCATTGTCCTCAGTGCCAGAGGTGCTGATCTCTGGCTCATCCGCCTCGGTGCTCCGGGTCAGGACTACATAAACATGCGGCGGCACGTTCGACAGATTTGCACGGTAGCCCTCCGTCCCAACACGGAACAATTCGATATTTAGGGTTCCAATTAAAAAATGTTCCCAGCCCTCGCCGGAGCGCAAC
>CAXFCV010000131.1:0-4006 GCA_964000975.1 uncultured Rhodospirillaceae bacterium
CAGGTTCAGATGTGGCTGCATGGCAACGGCTTTGAAAATGCCGTGAACTTGGAAGGCGGCATCCATGCGTGGTCGCTGTCTATCGACTCTTCCGTGCCTCAGTATTAAAACCCAGTAGCATTGCGGTTCTGTTTTAGGCGTCGACCATGAAATCAGGGAGGCAAGTATGGGCGCGTATCAAGATCAGTTTGACCGCTCTTTAAGTGATCCGGCGGGCTTCTGGGCGGAAGCCGCAGAACAAATCGATTGGATTGAAAGGTGGGACCGGGTTCTTGAGTCTCACGCTCCAAACTCCCACCGGTGGTTTGTCGGCGGGGTGATGAACACCTGTTATAATGCAGTTGACCGGCATGTGGAAAACGGCCGAGGAAGCCAAGTGGCTCTCATTTACGACAGTCCCGTTACCGGGATGATCAAGTCCTATACCTACTGCGATCTCAAAGACGAGGTGGCCCGATTTGCCGGGGTGTTGACCGGAAATGGGGTTATCAAGGGCGACCGTGTCATCATCTACATGTCCATGGTACCCGAGGCGGCCATCGCCATGCTCGCCTGCGCGCGCATTGGTGCTGTGCATTCCGTTGTATTTGGCGGTTTCGCTTCAAATGAGCTTTCCGTCCGAATTGATGATGCGAAGCCTAGAGTAATTGTGGCGACATCCTGCGGCATGGAGGCGGACCGTGTGATTGCCTACAAGCCCTTGCTGGATGAGGCGATTGAGTTGGCTACGCATCGGCCAGATAGTTGTATTATCTTGCAACGGTCGCAGGAGAAAGCTGCGTTGATTGAGGGGCGGGACGTCGATTGGGCCGCTGTTATGTCCAAGGCGGAGCCCCATGAGTGCGTGCCCGTCGCAGCGACCGATCCTTTGTATATCCTCTATACCTCCGGCACAACCGGTGAGCCCAAGGGGGTTGTTCGCGATAACGGTGGTCATGCAGTGGCGCTTAATTGGACCATGAAGAACATTTACAACATGGACCCTGGATCAGTTTTCTGGGCGGCCTCAGACGTGGGCTGGGTTGTGGGACATTCCTACATTGTCTACGCCCCACTCTTAAATGGTAACACGACACTACTTTTTGAGGGAAAACCCGTCGGCACGCCTAATGCAGGGGTTTTTTGGCGGGTCATTTCGCAGCATAGAGTGGAGGCCTTATTTACTGCCCCGACGGCGTTTCGCGCCATTAAAAGAGAGGATCCGAAGGGAGCCTTCGTTCACGACTATGATCTTTCCAGTTTTAAAACACTTTTTCTGGCAGGCGAGAGGCTTGATCCCGACACTCTGATTTGGGCTGAAAATGTTTTAGGAGTTCCCGTTATCGACCATTGGTGGCAGACCGAGACAGGCTGGGCCATATGTGCCAATTGCATGGGCATAGAACCCCTAAAGGTAAAACAAGGGTCTCCAACCAAACCGGTTCCAGGCATGGACGTCCGGGTTTTGGATGAAAATAGCTGCGAGGTTTCACCAGGCGATATTGGAGACCTGGTGGTAAAATTACCACTGCCGCCAGGAACATTTCCCACACTTTGGAACGCGGAGACGCGCTATCAAAAAACTTATATGGCGGATCATCCAGGATATTATAAAACGGCGGATGCCGGTTTTATCGATGGTGATGGCTATGTTTTCGTAATGGCGCGGACGGACGACATCATCAATGTTGCAGGGCACCGCCTATCGACCGGGGCTATGGAAGAAGTCTTAGCGGCCCATCCAGATGTCGCCGAGTGTGCCGTTGTTGGCGCAGCTGATCCGCTAAAGGGGCAGATCCCGATCGGCCTTGTGGTACTTAGTGCGGGCGTGGTAAGGGATGATAAAGAGATTGTAGCGGAGACCGTTCAGCTCGTGCGCGATCGGATTGGCCCCGTGGCAGCCTTCAAAACTGCGGCAGTGGTCAGCCGTCTACCAAAAACCCGGTCTGGTAAGATTCTTCGTGGAACCATACAAAAAATCGCGAATGGTGAGGATTATAAATTCCCGGCCACTATTGACGATCCAGAAATTCTTGGAGAGATAACCGAGTCGCTAGAGGATATTGGGTACCCGTTATCTTGACTGCTTGAAGCGCGCGCCCGAGGGATCCTGGGCACGCGCCCCATTATTGGCTCATTTAGGAGACCATGTTGGTTAGGGATTTCTCAAATTCGTCAACGTCGAAATAGAGCGGCCCCATTCCACCTTGGTAACCAATTTTTCCCTCACGATCGATGATGAAAAGACGGTCAGGCCAGGACTGGTATTTAATCTCTGCATCGTTGTCCATCGTGTCGAGAAGCATGGGAAACGAAAAATTGTAACGCAGCATGCACGCAGCTGCGACATCTGCGCGCTCATCCGCGGTTTCTGGTTGTTCGAAGATGATCCCTTCTTTCAAATTTCGCGGCACCTGATCCTCGCCCTCCGCATGAGCTTCACGAATATAGACGCCAAAAAACTTAACTTTATCGCCGAAAGATTTGGCAAGGTCGTCGAGGCGCACGGCCCCGTCCCTAAAGGGAGGTCACGTATACGAGCCGAAGATCAATCCAATAGGGGTCCCAAAATGATCAGAAAGGCGTTCCAACTCACTGGTGCGGTTGCCTTTGTTATCTAGTCGTTCAATATGGAAAGCAGGAGCATCTTCGCCGACCTTTGGTGCGTGTTCCCGATCTCGGATAACCCGACCTTCAATAAATTTCCGAAGTTCGTCGCGGGTTGTACCGCGCGTATCGAGCCACTCCTGCGTCGCATTTACGACAATTGCTTCAAACTTTTCTGGAAGTTCAACAGTCATCCTATGCCTCCGGACTGATTTATGTCATCAAAACAAAGGCCATTACAGTAAATCCAATGATATGGCCAGTTTAGAGTTGTTAGAATAGCTTGTGTAACATGCAGGGTCCAATTTGTATTTCTTATTTTCCCTGTTAGAATATCTAAATATGAGCCGCAATCCTCCTATCCCCCCTTTAAACGCTCTAAAGGCATTTAGATCGGTCGGGCGGCATCTTGGTTTTAGCATGGCGGCAGAGGAATTGCATGTGACGCCTGCCGCCATTAGTCAGCAGATTAAAAACCTGGAGGCCATTCTTGGTGTGGTATTGTTTCATCGCAACGGTCGGGAAACACAACTGACCGAGGCTGGACAGATCCTTTTGCCGGGCATTGAAAAAGGGTTCAATGAGCTAGAGAATGCCGTCCGCGTTTGCCGGGCTCATGGCGACTCGTCATACATCTCGTGTAACACCGTGGGAGCCTTCGCCGCCCGTTGGCTGGTGCCGCGCCTCCCAAACTGGACGGAGAGACACCCCAAGGTTGATGTAAGGATCTCTACAACGAGTGAATGGGTAACGTTTGACCGTCAGGACATTGACCTTGCTGTTCGGTTAAGCACCGGGCAGGAGGATGGTCTTCAAACAGAACTCCTACAGGTTGAGAAGATTGTGCCCCTGTGCAGCCCATCAATTCTGGGTCAGGACCCACCGCTTCGCAAACCAGAAGATTTGATCAATCACCAACTGATCCATTTCGCGCCAACGGGCGGGCGGATAAATACCCGCTGGGCAGACTGGCTGGAATTAACGGAGATTGAAAGCGTGGACCCCAATCGGGGTATTTTCCTGAGCAATGGCATGGCGGCTCTCAACGCTGCAATCGCTGGGCAGGGCGTCGTATTGGCGCCGAAAACGCTCGTGAGTGACGATCTGGAGCGGGGAACCCTCGTCATCCCATTTGATATCGAATTGCCGACCGACCTCGCTTGGTATGTTATTGCCCCGTCAGAAAATATGGCCCGGCCAGACATCCGCGCGTTCAAGGAATGGCTCATATCCGAGGCCAAGATGAATCACAAAAGATAGAGTAAAAGCGTATTATCACCTCAGTAACGAGCGTATTGGATCAGAACTTGGAGCTAATACGGCTCAAAAGCCCTCAAAACTGGAATGACGCCCTCGGAGAATAGGCGGATGGACCGCATTAGGTCCTCTTCAGGCAAATCCGCAAAATTAAACTCGCCCA
>CAXFCV010000132.1:0-1841 GCA_964000975.1 uncultured Rhodospirillaceae bacterium
CCGGCACATGCCGCAACATCGAAAATTTCTCCGTTAACCGCTTTAACTGGACACATGTGCAGACAGGGCTTGTCTGCACATGTGTCGCAGGGTGACAAGCCCTGGTCGCCTAGGATCCATGATGGTGTTTCTGGCAGGTCGATTTTCTCCTGGAACATCAGCATGCCCCGATAGGCATGCCATAATCCATAAACTGGGTGAATTAGGGCCCCGATTGGCGACTCTGTCACCGGTTCCGATCGTTTCGCCCATTCTAAAAAAGGCAGAAAAGGGGGACCTGTATAGGGGAGCAGGACTTGAGCGTCGAGATCAGCCGCAATTTGTTCCAATACCCCTGTCGTCCATGCGTCGACCGGATCTGCAACCTTGGGACGTTCGGAACTAAAGAAATGCCAGAATTGAGCGCCCGCATTTCCAACGAGGATACAAGTTGCCACATAATCAGGGATGAAATCGTCATCCATGGGATGGAAACCGCCCCTGCAGATCATCCCCTTTGTTTCCAAAGCCTGAGTTATGTTTTCATATGTGACAAGACGAGGCATGCGCTCTTATAACCGCGTCTGAGCCCTGGCGACCAGCGATTTCGCACCATGCCTATGGCCAGGTGGCATTTTACCTGACCGTCTGCAATCCGGGTATACCCTCAGGCAGATTGGGTCATCGCGAGGCGCCGAGTTGCGTGTCCCCAGTACCAGATCGATTGGTTCAATTCTGCTTCGGTGCGCTCAACCCCATTGACACCGCAGGTCGCCGGTTCTAAGACATTGATCAGAGATCGACGTCACCCACTTTAACGGGAGGCGCAGCCAGTCCGCGAGTGTCGCGCACTGGCGTTTTTTGTTTGTGAAAATGACACTATGTTTGATGACCTGAGTTCCAAATTCGGAGATATCTTCGACCGCTTGCGAGGAAGAGGCGCGTTGTCTGAAGAGGACGTCTCTGCAGCATTGCGAGAAATACGTGTTGCCCTGCTTGAGGCGGATGTATCTTTGTCGGTGGTCAAGGAATTCATTGATGTCGTCAGGGCAGAAGCCGTCGGAAAGGCTGTGCTGAGAAGCGTTACACCGGGCCAAATGGTGGTCAAAATCGTTCATGACCAACTGGTAAAGATGCTGGGTCCAGAGGATGCCACAATCAATTTTAGTGCGTCTCCGCCAGTTCCCATCATGTTAGTGGGCTTACAGGGTACCGGGAAGACGACCACAGCCGGCAAACTTGCTTTTCGTCTTAGGAACAAGGAAAAGAAAAGAGTGCTGCTGGCTGGTTTGGACGTCGCCCGTCCTGCTGCCCAGGAGCAGTTGTTGGTTCTGGGGCAGGAAGCCGGTGTCGGGTCCTTGCAGCCCGTGTTCGGCGAACAGCCCTTGGGGATTGCAAAAAGAGCCATGGAAACCGCAAAGAGAGAGGGCTTTGACGCTGTTATTCTGGATACAGCGGGCCGGTTGGCCATTGATCATGAACTCATGATGGAAGTGGCAGCGGTGCGTGATATCGTGGAGCCAGCCGAGACGCTGTTGGTGGCTGACGCTTTGAGCGGCCAGGACGCAGTCACTACAGCCCGGGCGTTCAATGACAAGATCGGCGTTACCGGCATAGTGCTCACACGGATCGATGGGGACTCCCGAGGCGGAGCAGCGCTCTCCATGCGAGCGTCCACTGGCTGTCCGATTAAGCTTTTGGGGGTTGGCGAAAAACTCGACGCGCTTGAGAGTTTTCAGGCGGACCGTATCGCGGGTCGTATTCTGGGCATGGGCGACGTCGTGGGACTGGTTGAAAAGGCGACGGAGACTATCGATCAGGAAGAAGCGGAAAAAACCGCGCGCCGAGCGCTAAAAGGCCAG
>CAXFCV010000133.1:0-3358 GCA_964000975.1 uncultured Rhodospirillaceae bacterium
CCGCCCGATACCAAGCGGTGAGAGCCAATCCATCCCCGGTATTAAGGGTAACTTCGCTCATTTCCGGCACGCCATAACCAGCGGGCTCGAGTAAATGAGCGGATGGATGGTACATCAAACTACGCTGAAAGAAGAACATCAGCGCAACCACAGCGCCATACACGGCAATGGCCACCAATAGGAAATAAAGCACGCGTTTTATATTTTCAGTACTGGCAATAACGAAAACAAAATGCTCCGCTCCCGAGAAGCCCGATCACGCGCGACTATCTAAATGCCAAACACCGCCGCCCACCTTGCAAGCTCGACCATTTGCCTCACCTACTTGGTCCCGGACTGCAATACTGGCCTCAAACTCCCGACAAAACCTATTTTGGCCCGCATAATAGGTCCGAACAGGTTTGATGGTCCCAGCAACACCAGTTTCCGGATTAATCCAATTCATCATTTTGCCATCTGAGGTGTTGCTCATAGCAAACTGAGCCGATTGATGGAATTTTGTTCGATCGGACGGCATCAACTGTTCACCAATGGAGATCCCTGATGCCGCTCCGACTACACCGCCGGCGATGATGAACATTAGATTCCCGGCACCACCGCCAAACTGACTGCCTGCATATCCTCCAATGAGTGCGCCAGTTGCTGCCCCGACCATTTTCCCGGGATTTATTTGCTGTCCCGAACAGGCCGCGATCAATAGAGCGGCTCCCAAGACTAGGAATTTCTTCATTTTTTTATCCTCTCTTGAAATGAGTTTGCTCCCCATTCCTAGGCCACAAATTTTATGGTGAGCGTACCACGAGTAACTGCCTATAACAAAAGTGTTTTAGATCAGGACCTTACGCATGAAAAGGTGGCCATAACCGGCGTCACCAACGGGCAATGTAGTAATTCTTGTTTCTGAAAATATGGCCGCTTGCCATAGCGTCCACATTCATTCTTCGCCATATCAAGCAAAACCTTGGTCGTCGCCGAATCTTTGTTGTAACATATTTGAACTTTGTCAATATCATCGGGCATCTTGTTGAAGTTCGGTGAGTTTCGGTCAAACTCACCCTCTTTAAACACATAAGGGGCGGACCTAGAGCAGGCCGAGAGCTCAAAAAGCACAATAAAAATAAATGGCAATGTTTTTGTTAAACGGCATCTCATATGGCACCTATATCCTCATTCCGCACAACCCACAATCCGCGAGTTAAATGCCGAACATTGGGCCCGCCCGCCTGGGGCCTTTCACCACTATCAAAACGCACTTTTATGCAAAACATTGTGCATCTTTTCCGATTTCATCCAACTCGCTTCTGAATGAGACTTACAACATTGAGCCTTAAAAACTCCTATTTATCTTTTATCGTATGTCAGTATGACTAAATTATAATCAGAACTAAAAGGTTTTTCTGATCAGAAGTTTCGACAGCAATAATAGACTTTGGAATATCTAGAAACCAGATGGAGGAATATAGATGAAAATTGCAGGGATCAGGCCGCCTGGATGGAACGAGGATGGCACCACACCGCAACCGTTACTTATCGAGATGACGGCGAAACGATGGAAAGGACTTCTGCTGTTGTCATTTATATCTGGTGTTTTGGGGCTCATCTTGGTTAGTTGGCAGATATGGACTGATGTTTACCAACCGCTTCTGGCGAACGGTTTTAATTTAAGTACATCACCTATGGCCGGGTTTGGCGACATATTTTATGGAGTTCCTGGCGTTCTTGGCCTCGTATTGGTGATGACGTCGATTGCCCTTGGTGCCTACGCCAGAATTATGGCCTGGTGGCATCATGGTTAGCCGATAAGGTATCCCCTTATGCATCTGCCTACGAGAACACAACGAGATGAGGCGGAAACCCTGGCCTTAAATATTGCCTCATTCCTATTTTCAAAGGATCACCACCTCGCAGGTTTTTTGTCTACCACAGGGATTGACGCTAGAGATTTAAAAAGGGACCTAGCGACGACAGACATTCAAATCGGCATATTGGAATACCTGCTGAGTCGGGAAGATGTTCTAATTGAATTCTGCGAGTTAAACAGTGTCGATCCCGAATATCCAAAGGCAGCCGCAACAATCCTCAGTGGCGAGAGACCGAATTGGTAACGGATGAGATGTCATAGCCTGTAACATCAGTGGCAAGGATAGCGAACGGTCATAGGACCTCGACCGCATCCTCTGAGTGCCGGTGAACCGAATATAATTTTTGGCCGATGGGAAGCGATTTCTGACCTATAGGCCTGAAGCAGCGGAGAGCCATTTATCAATCCATCCGTAGATATTTTCGGGCGCCGATTTTTCCGGACAAATAGCGACACGCAAAGCCTTCAGCGATCCAAATCTCCTAAAGCAGAGAACGGGCCGCTCCACCCTCTGCCCATAGGTCTCAGAAATCCATCCCGGCACAATTTCTGCGTCCCAACTATCCCCCTGATCGGCAAATATCACAAATGTCTCGCTTTCGATGGTGAGCCGCCATATGCCTGTGCCTTGAGCCTCCATGATAGTCCCGGGGGCCAGATGATAAGGAATGGAAACAGCGTGCTCTCCGGATATCTCGTCCTCTCTTTCGAATTCATCCTGAGTAATAAGAGCCGAAATGGTTTTATCAAGGATTAACGTTCGAACTGGACGAACCCCTGGGAACAGTCTGTCATATCCGGAGTGGGACCCAACGAAGATATCTCCGATCTCGCTCGTGCGCCATTCGCGAACCTCAGGGACTGCGTCTGCTCGCAGGGCAAAGAGCTCATCAGGCCCAAGGAACCTATTAATTTCTTGCCCATCGACTTGCGGCGTATTGTGGTAGGCCGTCGACCGGAACAAATCACGAGCCGCAAAGTCTTCAGTATAAACATAGGTGCCACTATCAGATATCAGGGATATTCCGTCTAGCCGTGCGTCGAACGAAAGACAATCATTGTGCCCATGGCCACCGCGCCCGCCATATCCAACCGGCCCACAATCAATGAAAACCCGAGAATCCACGCCGCCCATAATATAAAGCCCCCCAATTGAAAACGCGACGGACCGAGGTTCCTGTACTGTCGCAGCTGACGCTGTTTCCCAAGCCGCCGCGCCAAGCGACCAGATTATTTCTCCAACCGAAGCAGGAGGAGGACGTGCGGGAACCGCGCCATCAATGGCGAGGGATATTAAGGCAGCCAGATAGCCATGTTGAGAGGGGTCCTGGGCTCCAAGGATGAACGGCCGGCCGTCATCCGCATCACCCCAAAGTGGGGCCACCCCATTGGAGCCCGAGTAAGCAGCACTAAAAGAAGCCATTTTCCGAAGCCGCTCATAGTACAATTCGGGAACACCTTTGTCTTTTACCTTTCGATATCGTGCCGGCCACAGGA
>CAXFCV010000134.1:0-1942 GCA_964000975.1 uncultured Rhodospirillaceae bacterium
GTAGAGGATTGTGTAATTCTTGCCGTGGCGTTTTTCCAAGGCCAAGGCTTGGTCGATGGTGATGCCCAGATCACCGGAAATCATATCAATACCACCTGAGATGAGATTGGCTTCCAGAGCGGCCGTATTCGAAATCACCCGCATGATCACGCGTTTGAAGGCCGGTTTTTTGCCCCACCAGGTTTCATTAGGGACCAGCACCACATAAGCTCCAGATTTTACCTCAGATATGCGGTAAGGGCCGAAATAGAGGCCTTTGTGTGTAGTGTCTACATCAAAGGTTGTTCTGTTGCGGTACTCCACCGGGCTTGCCTTAAAAATGTTTTCCTCCAGATGAGCCGGGAGAAGTTCAAACCCGCCGATCGAGTTGTAATCGAAAAACAGCTTGTCCATGTGGAGAGTGAAGGTTTTATCGTTTTTGATATTGATCTTGTACACCCGTTTGTAGAATTCAAATCCGCTGACGCCCGTTTGTTTATGGCGGCCGACGCGCCAGGTGAAGTCTACGTCTCTGGTAGAGATCGGGGTGCGGTCGCCCCAGGTTGCATCAGGGCGAATGGTGTAGGTTACCGCAATGCCTTGTTTGCCCTCGGGCGTCCTCTCGGGCACCGCGAGCCCGTTTTCGATGGTGGGTAATTGGGTGCACAGCATGCAGATCAAGTTCCATGTCGGATCATGTACTGTGAACGGCCGCCGGGTGGCTGATAGAATGTAAGTCTTTGCCAGCATCGAGTCGATGTTCGGATGAAACGTCGATGGAAATTGCGTCATTCCGATGGTGAGGGTGTCTTTTGCGATAGCCGGGGGGTGTAGGACCAGTCCCACTAAAGCAATTAAAATAATAAGAATTTTTCTCATTCCATTAATTTAGCCTCGAGTCTGCAATGAACTCAACGAACTTCGCTAATTCTTCGTCGGTTTTGACTCTTGCTGCGATGGTCAATGCACTTGGCGGCTACAAGGCCGCACGGGTTTGTTCCAACAGACAGACTTCAGTCGTGGTATAGCAAGAATTACTTGCCACCATGCGATTTGGACCAGCCCGTCGGATCTGCAAGAAAAGCACGCACGTCCGCGATGTCATCTGGGCTAAAGTACCCGCCCGCTTCCGCCGCTGCGATGACATCCCACCAGTCGCATAGGTAGTGTAGGGTCACGCCGGCGTTGGCCATTGTGTCCGACGTGCCAGGAAAAGCGCCATAAAAAAACACGACGAAAACGTCGGAAACCGTTGCGCCCGACGCTCGCAATGCGCTGATAAAGTTAATTTTGCTGCCGCCGTCGGTGGCCAAATCCTCGACAAGAAGGACGTGACTGCCCTCAGGCATCGCTCCCTCAATCTGGGCGTTGCGGCCGAACCCTTTTGGCTTTTTGCGAACATAAAGCATGGGCCTAGAGAGGGCTTCTGAGATCCAGGCCGCATAGGGAATGCCTGCTGTCTCGCCGCCAGCAACGAAGTCTGGTTCTTCGGCGATATCCCGGTTTAGCATATCGACGCCTAACTGGATAATGGCGCGGCGCTCTTCGAGGAAAGCAATCACCTTGCGACAATCCACATACACTGGGCTCGCCCAACCAGCTGTTAGCTTGTAGGGTTCATGCGGCCTGAAGTTTACAGCCTTGATATCAATCAGATATTTGGCGGCCTCTTGGCCGGCAGCTTTTTGTTCTGACGTTCTTACCGCAATCCCCTGTTTCTTTACCATTTTTAAGCCCTCTCCATGAAACAATAATAATCTGTGTAGGCAAGATTCATAGGCGTTTCAATTGCGCCTGGAATAATCTGCCACATAAATTTGGTGGAAAAACAGACGCGTGAGAAATATTTACCAATTCAGCAGTGACGGTACGTCGGTAACCGGACAACCGGAGTCTTTACTCGACGAGCTCGCAGCAGCAGCAACCTTTGATGATGCTGTCCATTTATATCAGGCCGACAGCA
>CAXFCV010000135.1:0-7797 GCA_964000975.1 uncultured Rhodospirillaceae bacterium
AGCGGAAAAGATTATTCGGCCATTCATGATGCGCTATACCGAGCTTATTTTGTCGGCGGCCAGAATATCGGCGATGTAGAGGTTCTGTTGGCGGCGGCAGAAAAAGCAGGACTACCGGTTGAAGATGCGCGCAATGTTGTCTCCGGTCGTATCGCACAGGGGGCGGTAGACGCAGATTGGGAAAAATCGAAACAATATGGTGTTACCGGTGTTCCAACCTTTGTCGCGGGAGGGTATGGCCTTGTAGGCGCGCAACCTTACGACGCGCTGGAGCAGCTGATACTAGAGCTGGAAAATTCTAGCACCCGAGACAACACCTAAAACTCTATGAAAACCGAAAGGTCCTAGAACGATTAAAATATTTCAGAAACCTGGTCCGAACAGGCCCGCTGGATCAAACGACGCCTTCAATGATCGGAGACGCTCAAGTGTGGCATTGCTGTAAAGGTGGGAGGCGGGAACGCTGTCCCCAGAAAAACCAGGGTCGGCTATCTGCCCGCCCAGGTGCACCAGGGAGTCACGGACTTGGTCGGCCCAATTCCTGCACAGATCCGCCTCTCCCGCTGCCTGACCATCACCCAGGACGATAATTCTGTTTTCAGCCCGTATCGGCCCAATGGCACATAATTCATCTGCCCTTTGCCGAAGGGCGCCGCCGAGATGGATCACACATATCCGGCAGTCGGGCGTGGGCGCATCGGCAACACTGGACTGAAAGAGTTCAACGGCTCCCGAGGGAAATGTCTCGAGGTCCACGGCGTGCCAGCGCCGTGCCACAGCGGAGACCGAATTTAGCGCCGCGTGTTCTTGCCAGGCCAAATAAGTCATCGCTTTTACAGTGTCTGAGATCGGCGGAGAAAATGAGACAAGGTTCTGGTGCCAAATCTCACCGTCGTCTGGGGTGCCTGCATAAAACATAGCAAGTTGGCAGACGCGCCCTCCCTTTTTGTCACGTCCGGCAATAAGCCATGTATTGAGCACGTCGGGGAAATCGTCAGAGAGTGCACGATGGTGCGCGGCGAGATCCCTCAGCTGATCTAATGGATAGGTCACGTATCCCGCCAGCACATCAGGGCCTAGCGACGATAGTTGATAGGCGATGGACGTCACCACGCCAAAGTGCCGTCCAGCCCCTTTCAGCGCCCACAGCAACTCGGGATTTTCCTCTTCACTGACATTGATCAGAGAACCATCCGCGATGGCTAACTCTGCTGATATGACGTGATCACAGGTTAATCCCTGGCTGCGGTGCAGCCAGCCGATACCGCCGCTCAATGTCTGACCGGCAACGCCGGCATCCGGAACAGATGCTCCCGTGCAGGCCAGGCCAAATGCCTGAGTGACCTGATCAAATTCCCGCCACGTCACCCCTGTCTGGGTGATCGCCCATTGATCTATCGGGTTCACCTGGATACTTTTCAAGGTCGACATATCCAGGAGCAGCCCGTGGTCAACCGCTACAAACTTCGATGGATGCCCTCCCCCGCCAATAACGGCCACACCAATGTTGACCTCCTGGGCAAAGCGCAGAGAAGCAACAACATCTTCGGCATCATACGGCCGCACGACAATCTGAGCAGTATGGTGCGCCTGTTCGTCTATACTCTTGGCCGGCACCAGACCCGTCGTATAAAACGACGCATCGTCCGGGGTAAGCACGCTACCCCCGATGTTTGATTTCAACCTTTGAACTTGTTTCCGCTTTAGCATGGCTCTGTCTTAGAGGCTTTTCAAAAGTACGCAAGGACACTTGATCCGGCAGGATAATCGTCGAACCGGGAGGTACTATCTTAAGCTGACCGGCTGACCACTCTCAACGGACTGGCAGATTGCTTCGAAAAGCGCAATATTTTGTATTTTTTCTGCGTTGGTAAAGGGATACGGAGCGCCACCAAGACAAGCTTCGGCAAACGCGTCGAAATTTAGCCGGACGGTGTCTTCCCAGTTCATCATCCCGGTTTCTATTTTACCCTCCTCCCGGCTCACGGAAAACCGGGTCGGTCCGGGCTCTGAAGGGTGATGGTAATCCGTTGCCTCTGCCCAGGCCTTTGATCCAAAGACACAATAGCGGAGATAGATAGGCGTCTCCAAAACCGAGTTAAAAAAGCCGGTCGCGCCGCTTCGAAATCTGACATGAAAGGACAGAACATCCCCGTTCAGGTTCGCTGGATTCCTTCGGGCGGTGTGAGCATAAACTTCCTCCACCGAGCCAAACATGCTCATGTAAGCATCCGTCAGATGAATACCCGTCGCCGTCATGCCTGCAGCTGGGCTCTCCTTCGTGGACACACGCCAGTTATCGGCAGGTAGATTTGCGAGCTTGTCATGTGAAAAATTTGCCTCCACATGCATAATGTCTCCAAGGCTACCTGACTTTATAAGGTTTTTGATCTCAATCATGGCCGGCTCAAATCGCCGCTCATGACCCAGTCCCAAAATAATGCCCGCTGCGTCGCAGGCGGCCACGGACTTTTCCGCGCTCTCCCGGGTTAGCGCAAGCGGCTTTTCGCAGAACACGTGCTTTCCGGCACTCGCAGCGGCCAGGATTTGAGCTTCGTGCAGACTGTGGGGCGTGGCCAGAACGATGGCCTCAACCTCCGCGTCTTCCAGAGCATCACCGAGATCGGAGGACAACTCAAGCGAGTGCTGTGCCGCAATTTGCTGAGATGCCCCAAGATTCAGATCGACGGCGCGCACAAACCTGATTTTTTCGCTCTTATTTTGAAGGGTGGAAACAATATGCTGCCCCCACCACCCCAAACCGATAATCGCCGCCTTAATCATGCCCAGGTCTCCGACCGTCACGTTTAGCCCTCAAAGGCCTGTTAATGTGCGGCACCAAGCAAATCAAGAAGTTTGTCACAGGGAATGGATACGAAAAGACACTCCTGGCCCCAATTTTCCTCTACTACACGTATGTTGGTGTTATGGCTGGTCCGTGCCGCGCTACGAACCAATACATGCAGGAGTAAACGCTGAAGCCAGTCAGGCGCCGTATTGATATTTGACCAATGGGATTGGGTGTTATACGCAGTAAAGCTCGTTGTTTTGAACTTTTTCTCGGGACTTAACAATGATTGATAAACGTTTTGCGTCGATTGAAAACGCGCTCGCAGGCATCCGAGACGGATCGGTTATTCTCGTAGGAGGCTTTGGTAATGCTGGCTCTCCCATTCCGCTTCTAGAGGCCCTAATTGATCAAGGGGCGACCGATCTGACGATCGTATCTAACAATGCAGGTGAGGGTGACTTCGGGCTTGCAGCGCTAATGAAAGCGGGACGCATAAGAAAAATCATCTGCTCCTATCCGAGAAGCTCAGGCTCGGTCATCTTTGAAGAACTTTACGGACAAGGAAAAATTGACCTAGAGGTTGTACCGCAGGGAACGCTCAGTGAGCGCATGCGGGCTGCCGGTGCGGGCATCGGCGGATTTTACACGCCGACATCAGCCGGCACCCTTCTGGCCAAAGGCAAGGAAACCCGAGAAATAGAGGGCAAGCTCCACGTCCTCGAACTCCCGTTAAAGGGCGACGTTGCATTGATAAAGGCCGACTTAGCGGACCGTTGGGGCAATCTGACATATAATAAATCAGCCCGTAATTTCGGCCCGACGATGGCCATGGCAGCAGACCTTACCATTGCCCAAGTGCGGCAAATCGTCGATTTAGGAGAAATCAGCCCGGAACTAGTAGTCACACCGGGCATCTTTGTCGACAGGGTTGTTAAGGAAGGAGGCCAAACATGAGCAGCAAATTGACGCGCTCGCAAATAGCTTGGCGAATTGCCCAGGACATAGACGATGGCTGCTTTGTCAACTTGGGGATTGGCATGCCCGAATTGGTTGCCAACTATCTTCCAGACGGCCGCGAGATTATCATACACAGTGAAAATGGCTTGCTTGGAATGGGCCCCGTTCCGGAAGACGGCGAAGAGGATGGGGATCTCATTAACGCAGGCAAGAAACCAGTGACATTGTTGGATGGCGGTAGTTATTTTAGTCATACGGATTCCTTCGCAATGGTTAGGGGCGGACACCTGGATATCTGCGTTTTGGGGGCTTTTCAAATCTCGCAAACAGGGGATTTGGCCAACTGGGCCACCTTGAATAACACCAAGCCGCCGGGTGTTGGAGGTGCAATGGATCTGGCCGTTGGCGCGAAACAGGTGTTTGTTATGACCGAACACTGCACAAAATCCGGTGAGCCAAAAATATTAGAGCAATGCACTTACCCCCTGACCGGCGCTAATTTGGTCTCAAGAATTTACACCGATCTCGCCGTTATCGATGTCACGGGGTCCGGATTGGTAGTTTGCGAATGGATCGAGGACATGACATTTGACGATCTTCAGGCTAAGACAGCCGCTCCTTTGTCCCCTGCGAGCGACGCGAAACAGCTCACCGTACCCGAACTGTAACATCACCTGTGAAGACGAGCCTGTTAATCGTTTAGCCGATGAAAGTCTTGCCAGTGTACTTTTATGCACTCCAGAGCTATGCTTTAGCTTTTCAGCTATCTTGTCTAAAAAAACACTAACCCCATTTGATCTCGTTTCAGGCCAGGGACGGAACAGTAAAATAAGCTAACTCTCGTCTTCCAGGGGTACTTCACTCATATCGTCAAAATCGACTACCGGCACCCGGTAGTCTTCGTTGAGCCAATGCCCCAAATCGAGTTGGCAACATCGGACCGAACAAAAAGGCTGATATTTGGCCTCCGACGGAGCCCCGCAGGTCGGACATACCCTACGTTTCGCGCGCTGCTGGGCCTTAGCGGTTTCTAGATCGACGATATTTCCTGTCATTTCGTATCTCGCAATTCAGCTTATCACCGACAGATCAAAAGTATCAAAATCATGCCGCGATTCTGTTTCAAACTCAACGGGGGAGACAAGTTGTTTTTCAATATCCGCCAAGTAGGGCTTCAGTTTGCCGTGGCGTAAAAGAGTGGCAACGTTGGACGCGCATCGAATACGCGTGGCCTTGCCCGGATGAACTCTATTTTCATACTTCAAACGGTAGAGGATGTCGTATGCGATGCTTAGAGGCTGCCGTGCCGAGAATTCCCGGGTCAGATTTAGATCACGAAAACTTTTCCTGCGCCGGCGGCGGGTTAATTCAAACAAACCCATTGCCGAGAAACCCAAAAAGCGGACATCGCGGTTAGCGTTTCCAAAGGACTGGCTCAAAACTCTCTTCACGCTGTTTTGGTTTTCCCTGCGCTTTAACGGCAGAAAATCGATAATGATCTGCCCTGCCAGTTCCCTCAATTGAATTTGGCGGCCGATTTCCGTTGCCGCTTCAAGGTTGATGGCGAGCGAAAAGTCTTCTCCCCTGCGTGACGACGATCCGCCGCCGCTGTCCACATCGATGGCCGTAACTGCTGCTGCTTCATCAATAATAACTCTACCGCCAGATGGCAGCAAAACCGAGGGCTTATACAGTGCCGCCCACTGGTCCAGGAGGTCATAGGTCTCAAAAATATCTCTCTGATCCTCAGAGCTTACGGCTTTGCCGATTTTTGCAGGATAGAGATTTTCAATAATATCAGACAGCATAGTTTGCATGCCCTTGGTGTTCGTTACAATTTTATCACATGGTCCGCTAGTTGACGCGAGCAGGTACTCAAAAGGCGACGGCGGATCCATGAGCAAGGATGGCGCATCTCTGATCGTGTCAGTATCGAGAACAGCTAACCATTTTTGGCTCAACTGGCCGATTTCTGTTAATAAATGTTCAGCATCAGCCTCTCGAGCTTCCGTTCTAACAATTACGCCACAATCTAAGGGCAATTTAGCGGACAACACTTCTTGTAACCGGGCACGATCGCCTTCATCGTCGATTTTTTTGGAAAGGAAAATTTCGGGCTGTGAGGGTGTCAGAACTAGGTGATGAGAGGCCATATTTAGTCGCGTGGTAAGCCGCGGTCCTTTGCCTTCATATCCCTCTCTTTGGACCTGGACGACGACCGTTTGTCCTTCAGAGAAAAGAGTTGAAATCGGCTTGGGTTTCTCTCTTGCTGGATCGAAGACTTGTGCATCAGCAGATGGCAGAAATCCCTCTTTTTCTGACCCCAAATCAACAAAAGCGGCATTAAGACCGTGGTGAATCTTAATGATCCGACCTCTGTAAACGGCCCCGAGAGAGGCCGTTGCCCCCGCCCGGTGAATAAATTGACGCGTAAGAAGGCCGTCAACCGTCATCGCATAGCGTGTTTCTCCTGGCCCCACCCGGACAAATATCTCGTTGCTCATAGGATAGGGTAGCCGGCCGCCCTCAATAAATTGGCGGTCTCATAAAGAGGCAACCCAACCACATTGGGATAGGATCCCGACAGCCTTTTAACGAAACCGCCGGCTACCCCTTGAATGGCGTAGGCTCCCGCTTTGTCCTGCCACTCTCTGCTCTCCAGATAGGCACACATTTCCTGTTCCGTCAGGGATTTAAACTGCACTGTTGTCATCACCACCCGGGTCCGGCGAATAGCTTCTCCATCGATTACGCAGACGCCACCAAAAACACGGTGACGCCGTCCCGATAAAAGCTTTAGGTATTTTTGCGCCTCGCAAGCATTCCTAGGCTTCCCCAAAATCCGTCTGCCACAGGCCACCACAGTATCGGCGGCCAGGACTAAATTTCCTGTTTCCATACCATGGACCGCCTCAGCCTTTGTCCGGGCAAGCCGTTCTGCCAAGAAGCGAGGAAGCTCTTGTTTGGTGGGCGTTTCATCGACAGCTGCCGGAACGACTTTATCCGGCACGACCCCAATCTGTTTCAGAAGGTCTATCCGACGCGGTGAGGCCGAGGCCAGCACCAACTGAGAGGGGGAGGGATTTGAGTCAATCATCGGTCAGTGATCCATCGACCGACATGCAGAAACTATTTGAACCTGAAAGTTATGCGGCCTTTGGTAAGGTCATAAGGGGTCATTTCGACGTTCACACGATCTCCCGCCAGAACCCGGATTCGGTGTTTCCTCATCTTACCGGCTGTATGGGCGAGAATTTCATGTTCATTATCCAGCTTCACACGAAACATCGCGTTTGGAAGCAGTTCCGTCACGGTTCCCTCAAATTCTAACAGTTCTTCTTTCGCCATGGATCATCCTTTTTGGCTTGAGTTTTGCCAAACCTGATGTGGATGGCATTATAAATCAAGCTTTTTCCCCCTTTTTTCGTGATTAGGGCGAAAATCTGTTAGAAATTTTCTCAATCAGCTCATCTCTCAGACCGCGATATTGCTCAATCAACTGATCACGAGTACCGGAGAATATCTCGGGGTTAATAGTTGGCCAGTATTCAACATCGCATGCCATCCAGCGGGTCAATTCCACCGCCGAATGTTGGGCCTCGGGAGAGAGTGACACCACCAAATCAAAAGATGTGTCATTCAGAACCTGGAATGTCTTGGTTTGGTGCGTGGATAGATTAATATCCACCTCCCCCATAACCTCAACCATGAATCCATTTAACTCGCCGGCCCGAACGCCGACCGAGTCCACATATATTTGTTCGCCACGCAACCACTTAAGAATTCCCTCTGCCATAGGCGAGCGCACGGTGTTAAAAGTGCAGGCAAATAAAACAGATGTCGGTTGATCAGGCATATTTCATTAACGCTGATGTAAGACACAGATAAGCGTGAACAAGCGCCGCGCGGTATCAAAATCAATTTTAACATCGATATCAAACCAATATCAATCGCATTATAGAAATCGAAGACGCATTATAGCAGTACTCAAACGCGAGCTTAATATCAAAGGCATGACGAGTCTGTGGATCAAGGACCCTCAATTTGTC
>CAXFCV010000136.1:0-3618 GCA_964000975.1 uncultured Rhodospirillaceae bacterium
GAAGTCACCTGCGTCTACACCAACACACAATCGACGACGCCATATCGAGGAGCAGGCCGTCCCGAGGCCAGTTATGTTTTGGAACGCATGATTGACCTGGCGGCCGGTGAAATGAACATTGATAGGATCGATCTTCGACGTCGCAACATGATACCGTCAGATGCAATGCCCTATCAGACCGGCCTGTCATTTAAATACGACTCGGGTGAGTTCGAGAAGAACATGGATTTGGCATTGGAAGCTTCAGATATTTCGGGCTTTGAAAACCGTCGGGCCAAATCAGCAAAGCATGGAAAGCTTCGAGGGCTCAGCGTGATCCAGATGGTCGAGCAGGCAAGTGGACCCCGCCCCGAATATGCCGAGCTCCGGTTCGATGCCTCCGGCACCGTCACCGTTCTTGCCGGAACCAAAGGCCAGGGCCAAGGGCATGATACGATGTACAAAATCATGATCTCCGACATGCTGGGCATGGACACCGATGACATTCGCTTGGAAGAGGGTGATACGGACAAGGTGAGCTTCGGTATGGGAACGGTGGGCTCCCGATCAGCGGTCACCGGCGGTGGCGCCGTTAGATATGCCGCCGATAAAATCATTGAAAAAGGAAAAAAAATCGCAGCACACATGCTGGAGGCTGCCGAAGTGGACATTGAGTTCGACCAGGGACGCTTCCTCGTCACGGGTACTGACAAACAAGTCAGCATACAAAATGTTGCCAAAGCGGCATTCACGCCCACCGCGGTGCCGCCTGGAGTAGAAATCGGACTGTATGAAAATGCAACCTACACACCGGAGGCCGCTAGCTACCCCAATGGTTGCCATGTATGTGAAGTCGAAATCGATGAGGACACTGGCAAAGTGACGATCGTAAAGTATATCGCCGTAGACGATGTTGGAACAGTGGTGAATATGCTTACTCTCACAGGACAAGTCCACGGTGGGATCGTTCAAGGCGCAGGACAGGCCTTGATGGAAAACATTGTGTATGACCCTGGCAATGGGCAAATGCTATCGGGCTCGTTTATGGACTACAGCATGCCCAAGGCGGACGATTTTTGTACCTTTGAGGTTACCTCCAATCCCGTGCCCGCTAAGACAAATCCTCTCGGAATAAAAGGGGCAGGTGAGGCTGGGACCACCGGCGCATTGCCAGCCGTGATGAATGCTGTGAACCATGCCTTAAAAGACCACGGCGTCAGGCACCTTGAAATGCCGCTCACAGCCGAAAAAGTTTGGAGGGCCATCCATAGCACGTGACCATAGAATTAAATTAATACCATAGGGAGGTCTGTGTCCCTGCCGCTACTAGCATGTGTCTCTTTGTAATCTCCCGCACTGACACAACGCTAATGGGTTACCGTTCCACGCATGTTCGAATAAAATCGACGGCCTCTGCGCCAAAGGTCTCGTCGTCCGTATCAATATGCATCACCTGGGAAATATGGTTATGGCTAAGCAGCACCTTAATCCGTGGAATGTTGCCATGACCCGACGCCAGTTCGTTCATAAGGCTGATGCCGGACAACTGGAACCGCGGCGGGTCGAACTCGGCAATGGAAATAAACACGGGACACCCGGCCCAATCCATATTGCCCTGCACCATCTTTCCGGCGTAGTCGGCTACCCGCTCTCCGTAATACGCAACATAGTTAGGCGCCATGGGCCCGTCCACCGGATGATAGATACCGGACATCAGGATGATGCCGGCACAACCAGGGCCTTCAGCGCCATGGATGTCCGAGCGGAACGCATAAGTTGCCACATGCGTGGCTCCGGCGGATTGACCCATGACTATGATCTTATCAGGATCCCCACCAAAGTCCGAGATATTGTCCCTTGCCCAACCAAGTGCGGCGCCGACATCCTCCGCTCCTGCGGGCCATGGATGATCGGGGGCAAGACGGTACGTGGCATTCACGCCAATCATACCATGTCTGGCAAAGTAGGTGGCCACATTGCCGTACAGTAGATCCCCGGCCACATTTTTATGCCCGCGGACGAAGCCGCCGCCATGAAAAAAGAGAACACTCGTCAGGCCGTCTCCACCCTTAGTTGCTGTATGCACGTCCAGCACCTGCCGTCCATGGGAACCGTAGGAGATATCCTTCTTAACGGATACCTCACGTCGCCCTCGTCCCTCCAGCAAGGGGCTATATAGCCGCTCCATGTCATCGACCAATGTGTCATCGAAGGCGTCTCCGATTTCTAAAATTCTATCCTGAATTTCCGCGGGAACCTGCCGTATGCCATTTAGAGTGGCGTCACCTGCGATCATATCAAAACCTCCCCGAAAAGGTTTACCTTTCTCCTCACCCGTTCACCTGTTCTATCGGGTTGCGAACACTAGTAGCACGACTGGTCTAATGTCGCCTACTTAATACCTGAGCGCGAGCTCACAAAGGCCATAAACACCGGAGTGGTTAGCACAATGAAAAAATACCGAACCAGTTGATGGGTAATAACAAAACTAATCTCCACACCCAGACCAAATCCGATCAGCGCCATTTCTGCGAAACCGCCGGGGGCGAAGGCCAGAATTAGGGACTGAGCGCTCGATTCCACAATCAATGCCGCAGCTACGGCGAATACGACGGCGACCAGCACCATCATCAACCCTGCCACCGCACCATGCGTCAAAGCTGGTAGAACGTCCCGGAAATTGGAGCCATTGAATCGGAGTGCTACAGATATCCCTATAAATACCTGAGCAATGGCTACCACACTGTCTGGCATATCAGAGGCAACGACCCCATTGAGGCGAAGAAGGGCAATGGCGATCATGGGGCCCATCAAAGATGGCGCCGGCAGACGGATTATCTTGGCGATGCTCCAGCCCACAATACAGGCGAGAACCATGGGCAGAATATCAGCTGGCAGAAAGGCAGCAAAACTGCCACCAGTTCCAACGTTGCCTGAGGGCACATAACCAGCGAATAGGCGAAACGCGATGGGTATAGTCAACACAGTCAAAATCAGCCGTTCACTCTGCATGATGGCAATGGTCTTGTCGTCTGCCCCATAGGCCTGACCCAGCAGGGTCATTGGGATCATTCCCCCCGGCGCTGACGCCAAAAAGGCCGTCTTAAAGTCGTACCTCCCGAGATAGATTAAATAGGCCGTCAGAAGCATCACCGAGACCACAACATAGAGGACGATTAAAATCATGCTCGGCCACCAGCTCAGGATAAGGTTGACCAAGTCGGGAGATGCCGCCGTGCCGAACAGGATACCAAGGACAACCATGGAGGGGGGACGGAGCCAACCCGGCATCCACAAAGGGACGCCACTCAAAGCCAAAATGACTGAAAAGAAGAGTGGGCCTGTCACCCAAGGCAAGGGCAGCTTCACCCAGGCGAAGACCAGGGCACCAGCGAAACCAACCGATAACGTCAGTAGGCACGAGCGCCAATTTTCCAACAAATCCATAACATGCCGCGTCAAGGGGGTGGCGCAGTCTTCGTAAGGAGTTTTCGAAAGAGTATCGGCCCTGAGGCTATTGCCACGAGAACAACCCCGATGGCACTTAGACGAATATCCGGTATCACAAGTGCCATCCCCCCGACGCCCATTAGGAGTCGGGTCGGAAGCGTCATAGGTCCTGCCAGATAGGCCTCTATA